>NZ_QCZG01000069.1 GCF_003097615.1 Pueribacillus theae | reverse complement strand
AGTGCTGTGATCCATGTTTACTTTACAATCTATAGCGATTAATTTAAAAAAGTTAACTAAGAGTCCTCCAGGGCTCTTTTTCTATTCTCCTAGAAAGGAGGTTAGTCTTTGTTTAATAGTAAAAAATTTAACGAAGGCCTTTTTAATGCTGACGGAACGAATGAGGTCCAAGCGTCGTTTATATCCGTTACTTATTCGGAATCATCGTTTTCAGCTGAAATCGTTGACCCGAACAGTTTCCGTTCTGTCTCTGTTTCCGCATCGAGTATTAAATATCAAGTATATGTTTTTACGCAGTTCCAATCTGAAACACTAACCGATTCCAGCCTAATTCCTTTTATAAACGTATTCGGCAGCTTTACTTCTAGCACATCCACAACGTCCAGTGTGTACGGCTTTCAGCGAGTGTTTGGCTCGTTTAATTCCGAAACAATCAGCACGTCACATTTTTCCGGAGTCAGTGAAAAAATTGACCATAGAAAAGACGCAGAACTGTATATCTTTTCACAGGATGACGAGCTGCTTACTATCATATCAGCATCCACAGGGCTTGTTAGCGCACCGTTTAGAGACGAGTTAAACCAGGTGCCTAGCGAGCCTTTTATATTCACTGTGGAAGCCAACGAAGAAAGGGCGCAGTTTATTAAAGAAGAAAACCGCGTCGTTTTTCGTGACAGGGAAGAGCGCTTCAGAGAATTTGTCATTAAGGAAATCGACGACTTGGATGGCATTAATGGCCCTGAAACACAAGCTACCTGCCTTCCTGCCTGGATTGATGAATTGAGCGAGAATTACGTGTTAGACAAGCGGTATCAAGATAAGGAAGCACAGCTTGCTTTAGATGATGCCTTAGCCGGCACTCGCTATGAAGGCACTGCGGAAGCGTCCCTCGGTTTAGCCAGTACAAACTTTTACCGCTTATCTAGTGTAGACTGTATTTGGAAAATCATCGACACGTGGGGCGGCGATGTTACGGATGAAGTTGAACTGGAAAACGGGCGCATCAATAAACGTAAAATCCTAATCAAACAACGTTTAGGAGCAAACAGAGGTTTGCGTTTTGAAATCGACCATAACATCGAGGAAATCGAGCGTACAATTCTAAGCTATCCTAAAACCGCCTTATATGGTTGGGGCGCATCGTTGGAACTGTATGACGAAGAAACCGGCGAAGCGACGGGCGGCCATTCACGGTATATCGACTTTGCGGATGTGGAATGGTCCACAGCGAAAGGCGATCCAGTCGATAAACCGAAAGGGCAAAAATGGGTAGGCGATCCGGATGCTTTGTTAATGTATGGCCGCAAGCATAAAGGCCAGCTGCTGCATCGTTATGGCGAGTTTTCCAACCAAGACTATGAGACACCTGAAGAACTGCTGCAGGCAACGTGGGAAGCTTTACAGAAGGCTAAGAAGTTACAAGTAAACTACCGATTGAGTGTGGATTTGCTCGACAAAAAAACGGAACTCGGTGACGGTGCTGTCGCTATTGACAGGGAATTTGCTAGACCGATTGAAGTCCAAACTAGAATCATCGCCATTGAATATGATTTGCTCGACATTGACGGAACCACAGTCGTTGAAATGGGCGAATTCCTGAATCTGTCTGACGACCGTCTTGATGACCTGATTGAAGAAATCGAAAAGAATCGCCCGGACTGGGAAAAGCCAGTGGATGATGATAGTTTTCCGGATTTGAAACCCGGCAGAATTGTAAATGTTGAGGTTGTAGGCGGGTTTAAATCGATTCAGCTTTACTGGGACTATGCTAGCAAAGTCTATATTTCGCACTACGAAGTATACGGAAGTCAGATACAAGGTTTTATCCCTTCCCCCGCTAATTTACTTGCTAAAGGAAAAATGTCAGCATTTAACCACGAGGTTGACACCGACCAGCGTTGGTATTATCGGATAAGGGCGGTTAATACTCGAGGCACACCTGGTGACTTTAGCCAAGAAGTCACGGCCAGCACCGTCCGAATTATATCGGATGATATCCTCTTTGGCCCGGATATTGCAGCAGAGTTGCGCGAGTTGTCTAAGGTAGCAGATATCCTGGCTGACAGGACAATAACATTCGAAAAGTTCAGCAACGCTGTTAAAGACGCTTCCGGCACACGCATCAGCGGCGATTTAATCAGTGTGGATGGGACGAGTTATATCGCAACGGGTGTTATCGGCACTGCTGCTATTGCGAACGCCGCAATCACGAATTTAAAAATCGGACAGGGTGCTGTTGACACGTTCCAAATTCAAGACGGGGCCATAACAAACGCGAAAATACACGATTTAAGCGCGGACAAAATTAACGCCGGAGCCATCCGGGGTATTGATATTTACGGGGCAAAATTCCGGTCCTCTGACGGCTGGTCTTATATGGAAATCCGCGGCGGCAATGCAGTATTTACACAAAACACGGGTGAGGAATTATACCTTACACCGAATGGAATCAGTGGTTACAGCAGTTCCGGCTCTAGGATATTTCGTTTAGACAGGACGCTCGTCACATCGTCTGCACTCGGCACCAATGAAGCTAACGTTTATCTTGGCGCCCGCTCAGGATATGAGGCCCGCGTTGTCGATTATAACGGCATACCTGGTGACGGGTTTGTTGGTAGTTACTCTTATTTGCCCCTCCGAGCATCGGGCGTATATGCCAACTTTATAAACGTCAACGCAGGCGGCACAGCAGGCACCCATATTTATGTCAGGCCGCTTTCGGGCTCAGAAATGAGGGTGACGCGTAATGATACCACAACAGACTATCAAGATGCTCGCGTGGATAAACTTTTTGCGAATGTAGTTGAAAACAACAGCTTGCAAGGTACATCTTCACATCTTTATTTACGGCCACGTTCAGGTGGCGAAATTAGGGCCACGTCAGCGGGAAGTACTACAAGCTACGCAGACGTACGGATGAATAACATTTTCGCTAATGCCATCGATGTGAACGGGTTAACATCAGCAAATCATCTGTATTTAAGAACGGTTAACAATGGATGGGTACGTGTAACGAACAACGGAACGACGGACCAATGGCGCGGCATCCAGGCGCGTGAGTTTGACGCACAATCAAGCAGAGAGTTAAAGACGAACATTGTACCTTTGGATAATATTGGCCTTTCTACTGTGAAAGACTTAACCGTAGTTGCTTACGAGTTGAAAGACGATATTCAAAATGGCCTTTATGTTCCTCAAGTTGGGCTGATTGCGGAAGATAGTGTAGCTGTTACCGGACGTGACGGAAAGGCAATTAATCTGTATAAATTATCATCGTATAATACAAAAGCGATTCAAGAACTTGATACGAAGCTTGAGGACAAAATTAATTGGTTAAAAATCGAAAATCAGCATTTGAAAAATGAAATAAAATTGTTAAAGGAGCGCATTAATGAACCAAGATGTAAATAACATAATTGATAATCTATCAGCAGAGTGGGCGCAGGACATGGCGAATGCCAAACGTAAGATTGCTATTTTGGTAGAGGAAAATCGGCTGCTTAGAGAAGAAAATGAATCGCTTAAAAAGGAAGGTGATAAGGAATGAGATACGAGTTTAGGGAAACCAGTTCAAACGCCGTAGAGCAGGACGGGCAGCACTTCCGCCGGGTTTATTTTACCGGTGGGGATAGCACAGGGGAATTGACGATTAACGGGTATATCCCGATGGTTCCTGCTCTAGAGTATTTCCAGGCGGGCATCGATGGCACAATTAACGACTTAATACGTGAACACGTTATGACTAAACTAACAGGAGCCGAATAAGGCTTTTTTATTTTGCAGAAATAGAGAAGGGGGACATTTAAAAAATGACGGAGGAGATTGAAAAATGGGCGGTGTTAATTTGGAACATTTAGAGGTTGTCCGATTTTATCTTTTTGGTGACGTGAAATTTTTGCATTTGCTGTTGTTGTTAATGGGGTTAGACATAGTTACAGGTGTTGCAAAGGCGCTTAAAAACAACAATCTGTGGTCAAGAAAAAGTCTTTTTGGATATGCTAGGAAACTTTTGATTTTAGTCGTGATTATTCTAGCAAATGTCATAGACCAAATACTCGGGATGAACGGGGCGATCACATACGCAACCGTTCTTTTTTATATTGCAAATGAGGGCTTGTCTATCCTTGAAAACATGGCCGAACTCGGTGTTTTAGTCCCGACAGATTTAGCTGAAAAACTCAAAGTCATTGAAAACAAAGATAAGAGTTTTGTTGAAGAGGTGCAAGAAGAATTAACGGGCCAAAACATTGATGAAGAATTGAAAAATAATGAGTGACGCAAAAAGCGTTGCTCTTTTTTATTTTGTAAAGGAGAGGGTAAGTATGAAGACAATATATTTTTGTGCCGGACATGGAAAACATACACCGGGTAAACGTTCACCATCTGGAAAATTTGAAGAACGTGAATGGTTTTTTAATAATGAAGTAGCTTTAGCATTTGAAAAGCAAATGAAACTTTATGAAGGTGTATCTTTACACCGAACTGATGATAGAACAGGTGAAAGAGACGTTCCTCTAGCTGAAAGAACAAATAAAGCAAACAGAGCGGGAGCAGATATCTACATTTCCTTCCACCATAATGCCTATCAAAGTAAATGGGGCAATCATACAGGTGTAGAAACATTTTATCATGCTGGCTCGACAAAAGGAAAAGCACTAGCTCAAGCAGTACATCCTTCGGTTGTTAAAGCCTATGGGTTAAAAGACAGGGGATTGAAAACCAATAATCTTCATATTACAAGAGAAACAAAAATGCCTGCAATTCTGATTGAAGGTGGTTTTATGGATTCAACCATCGATATTGAAAGGTTACGGGATAAGTCTATCTTGTGCAATGCTGGAAAAATGATTGCTGATGCAGTGGCAAAACATCTTGGATTGAAAAAGAAATCCGAAAATTCTTCTCCTGCAGTAAAGTCGCCTAGCCAACCTAACAAGCCTGCGTCACCCAAGCCTAGCAAGCCCGAAAGCGCTTCCTTAACCGTTGATGGTAAATGGGGTAGCGATACCACTAGAGCATTGCAAAAAGCACTAGGGACAACTGTTGATGGCATCATAAGCAACCAGCCGCGCAATGATGTTACAAATGCACTTTATGGCGGTATTACATGGGGAAGCCAAGGCAGCCCTATGATTCGGGCCCTGCAAAGAAAAGTCGGCGCTAAAGCAGACGGAAAACTCGGCCCTGAAACGATTCGAAAACTTCAAAAATATCTCGGTACTCCTGTTGATGGCGTTATTAGTAGGCCGTCTTCAACGATGGTAAAAGAGTTGCAGCGCCGTTTAAATAAAGGCAATTTCTAAGAATAAAAATGGCCCGCGGTTAGCGGGCTTTACTCCTTTTATATCGAAGTTCATAGGATGCATTTATCGAATCGTTAGTTTCTTTAAGTAGTCGCGTCGCTTCCTCAACTTTACCTTTTTCGAGCAGATAGATAGCTTCAGTAATGATGTTTTCGAGCATTACTTTATCCATTTTTTCCTCCTTTCAGACGAGTTTTTCGGTCAATAATATCCGTAAAAATCGATGAACAAAACATCAACTTCGTCCCTGGTTTCAATCCAACGTACATGTACCGGAAACAGCCCGGTTGGCGTTACTAGTTTAAAAGAATTCTTGCTGCCTGAATCCTTAACTGTAAATAGAGTTGTTTTCTTTTCCTTCACTTTTTTAATTTGCTTTGTCAGTTCAACATTAAACCCTTCACGCTCATCAATTCCCCCGACATTCACTCTATTGTTTTCTTCAAATTCAAAAAGATCCACTTCATCTAAATTTATATCGTTATGAGTAATTAAAATGCTCGCCATCTTACCTTCTTGAGTTTCGGCGTAAACAATCCATGTTCCGGGTGTGACTGGTGCTTGCATGAATCCATTGAAACGTTTATCGTATGTACCAAATTCCAAAATACCGCTATTGATTTCAATACAACCAACCTTTTTAAATCGCCGAACTGGTTTGAAGCCGTCTTTTATTTTAATCATTTTTATTTTCCTTCCTTGGATTCGGTTGTTCCCTCAATATTATCCAAGTATTCTTGTCTAGCATGCTTTATCACCTTGCAGCTTACTTAAAATTTGAGGTAAGCGTTCGTTCAAGAAATATTTCTTGCATTCAGTCCACGTTTCGTAGTGGCTTAGGAAGATTGCTTCATCGTAGTTGCTTCCTGCAAAGTTGTCATGGTTTCTAAAGCTAATTTCAACGCTACTACAAAAACCTTTGCCTGGCTCCCATTTTTCGCTAATTGTTAAGTATGCCGATTCAGATTGTCTGCTGAAATCCAAGTCGATATCAAATCGATCACCGTACTTGTTTTCCAAGTAGCTCTCTAATGCTTCGTAGCGTTTTTGCAAGTATTCAATGATATGTAGAGGTAATCTAACGTTGCTTTCTAATTTGTAGTTTCCGATTCTCATTTTCATCGGCTCCTTAGGATTTTAATTATATGCCATCCCTTGTTGTTATCTTTATAATACCATTTATGTAATGACATGTCAATACATATTTTAAATTATTTTTGATTTTCTTTTATATATTTTTCGATCCAATTTCTAATTAAAAGGGAAGGTGTTTGAGCGTTTTCTTCTGCAATCTTTTTAAACTTATCGCGTAGTTCTTCCTCTATACGTATGTTTATATTGACTTTTTTCATTGAATCCACTCCCTCCTTCGCAATTATACCGATTGACAAGCAACCACTTCTATTTTATATTTAATTTACTTGATCAAGTTGGGTACCCACATCTTACCTATGAGGACTTGAAACAATAAAAATGTATAGGGTACCGAGCGTTATCCATACCTTACCTATGAGGACTTGAAACAATAGAAGTACCCAGGATAACGCTCTATCTTACAGGCTCGCTGTTACTGGCGAGCCTTTGCCATTTCTAGAATGTAATCAGTACCGCCAATATTTTCAATGACGATTTCAGCGTCTTCAGATTTAACCGGCTCGTAATCGTAAAATTCGCCGGCTGCCATGTCATGCCAAGCCATTTCGCTATGGTTTCCGTCAATTCCGGCGAACATTCCAAGCGTCCAACCGTCCCGCTCTTGTTCAGCATCAACGCCTGTTATTGCAACGAAACGGTTTCCTCGTTCTACTAGACTGCCTCCGACGTTTTTGAATACTTTGATTTTCATAGTACATCCTCCTTAACAAATTCTTTCCAGCCTAATTTTTCAAATGTTTTTCTAAGTGTCCTATCCGCAGGAGCGACACCGGCTGGATGTTCAATGAAAAAACTATAGAACGGGTCATGACGATCGTTCATGAATGGGTCTACATGGTATTCCCATCCGAATGTAAGTCCTCCTGTCGTTGTGTACGAGACGCCATATGCGTCTACTTCAAATTTTACACGTGCCCAATTAACACCATTTCCTGTTGGGCGGTCGAGGATGGCATTAGTTGCCAGCGAGGCGACTACATCTTTTTCGTCCGTAGGCAAGACGGGAAAAGATCGTTTAAATTCGTCATTTTCATCTACTTTTGATACTACACTGTTAAAAATAAGCGCGTCATGTACCGAAAAGCTCGCATCTGCCAACTCTTTGATTCCTTCTTCAAATACAGTAAAATCTTTTTTAAACATTTTCTTTTCCCCCTGTTTTTTTATTCTTCTTTCATTTTCATTTGTTCAGCGTACTCAATGCTGTCAAGGAAACGAATATCAATCCATTTTGATGCGCTTTCTTCTTTCATCAATTCGTTGATGTAGTTGAAGTATTCTTCTTTTGTTACGTCGAAGAATCCGAAGAAGCCAGGGTCTCTTTCAAGCAAACCTTTCATTTTTTCAACGTTTTTGATGAACTTTTCGCGAATGTCTTCAGCCCACTTGATTTGCTTTTCGCTACCTATTAGTTTAGGAAGTTCGTTCACAGCATTTTTCACCTCCTTCCAAGCGAGCTTGAGGGATTCAGCGATGTATTCAATTGCTTTTCCACCGAATTTTTTAGCGCCTTCTTTCGCCATTTCCCAAGCTCTTTTCATTACGTTTCTCATTTTTTTATTCCTCCTTTGATTTGTTACTCTTAGTATAAATGTTATGTATTGACATGTCAATACATTTTATAAATCTTTTTTAATTTTCTTTTCGACAAAATAAGACAAACAAAAAATAGCGCCCTAAGCGCTACATGTGGAAATAATCATCCGGTACAGATTCACCAAGCTTGTCTAATGCCTTTTTTATCTTCGTCACAGTAGAAAACTTTGGCCTATATTCCTTGTCATTGCAAAGTCTAGAAATCGTCCTCCTGCTCAATCCTGACAACTTTTCAATCTCTAATTGTGTAATTTCTTTCTTATCAATCCAGCTCCCAAACTTAGTTCGTGACTTTCCTAACCCAAAAAACGAAAACATTTGCTCCACTCCTATTTTTTAGAAACAGTATCGCCAGGAGCAAAATTTTTCATACATGCAAAAAAGTAACATAACGGACAAGCCTTGATTAATACGCTTTATTAAAGGCGTCATGTGACGTCAATTCGAAAGGAGTGTTTACATGTACCGTCCAACAGTCCGCTATGATGACGTCTATAAAAAGTATGTGAACGACGTCTTTCACGCAACAAATTTGGATCGTAATCAAATTATTCGACTTGCATTATTTTTATTGCCGCACACGAAAGAGGGGCAGGAATTTTTATCTCAACATTTAAAAAAAGATTTCTCCCTCCCTTCCGCGCGCTGGATGGTTAACGATGGATGGCTATGGATGGAAAGACAAGGAAAATCAAGGCTTGAGGGAGGGACGTCAGGTAAGGAAGTCAGCGTTAAAAATAACAGCAGGGAGGATGGACGTCATGAAAATAAAGAGGGATATTCACGGCCGTTATCACGACGAGAGGGGGAGGTTTACCAAAATAGAACTGGAACCGGGGGAATTAGAATTGTTGTTGGAGGAAGTCAGGCTTAAACAAATTAGCGAACACACTTATGAACGCGATAACGAAGAATTTATTTTTGAGGAAAAAAGAAGGCCGGATGAAATATTCATGAATATCGCAACCGGCTGCATATTTTTGTTTATAACTTTTGGATGGGTGAAGATTTTATAATCTTATATAATAGGTAGAAACTCAATCACATGCGAGTGACCATTAAGTGACCAACGAGTGACTAAAAGGTATTTTTATTGATTTTTAATGACTAACGTTGAAAATCAAAAAGATAATAAATACAGTCATATCAAGGTTTTGATAATCAATGACTTTCTCTGATAGTTCCTACTATAATCATGGTAAGGAAGGGGTCGCAGGTTC
>NZ_QCZG01000068.1 GCF_003097615.1 Pueribacillus theae | reverse complement strand
GTTTTTTTGATACATCGCTGAAAGCTTTCCGGAACCATACGCCTAGCGTATGGTTTTCTTTTCACAACAAATTGAGTGTAGTTTAAACTACACTCAAAAATTTATAATGACGTTATCAACATTTTCTCTAACGTCAACGTTTATAATATTCTAATTTTAATTAATTTACTCTCATTCTGCCAAGTATTTCTTTCTCCAAGTCTAACTTCTTGCTTGGAACAATCACACTGCTTGCAAGATCCTTCTTTTCTTCAATTACCCGGTGTACAATCTCCTCCACAGTTCCAGAAGCGAATATTCCTTCGGAATCTTTTACAATCGGATAATAAACTGTTACTGGTTTTTCCTGGCCAATGCGGTAGACTCTGTCCGTTGCTTGATTTTCCACTGCTGGATTCCACCATCTTGTGTAGTGAATAACATTATTGGCTGAGGTTATGGTTAAACCCGTACCAGCAGCTTTAGGAGATAATATCATTACGTCAAACCCCGGTTTTTGATTAAAGAAATCAACTACTTGCTGTCTGCGGGAAGTCATTCCATTAATAATATTTGGATTAATATGGAATTGCTCTCTAATATGGTTTCTTAATATTCCTTGCATCTTGATGTATTCTGTGAAGATTAATACCTTTTCATCCTTTTCACGAATACTTTCGATAATGTCCATTGTCTTATTTAGTTTGGGTATTTCTTCCACATTTAGGTTTATGTATTGTTCATTCACTAATGCAGGATGCGATGTAAGTGCTTTTAGCTTTTGAATTGCCTCTAATCCGGTCATCATCTTATTCCCAACAAGCGAAATGACGTCACCATACATTTTCTTTTGCAACGGCCCTAATCCAACTTCAATTATCTTACTTATCTTTGGTGGCAATTGACCTTCTAACTCTTTTTCTTTTGTTCTTCTTTTATAGACGTGAGAAAGTTTAGAAATTAGCTTTGTTTCAATCGGCTTAACATCTTCTCCTTCTTCAAAAGGGGTAATGAATTCATTTTTAAAATCTTTCAAACTGCCTAACAATCCTGGTTGAACATAATCCATGATTGACCAAAGTTCAGTTAAGCTATTTTCGACCGGTGTACCCGTTAATGCTAATCTGAATTTTGACTTTAGCGCCTTTAAAACTCTTGAAGCTGCTGTTGATGGATTCTTAATGGCTTGTGCTTCATCGCATACAACAGCCTGCCAATTTACTTGGCCCATAGCTATCTGGTCTTTCACTAAAGTCTGATATGTTGTGATAACTATTCCTTTTTTTTCAATCTGAGATGGATTTTTGATTCTTTCTGGTCCCTGGTGATTGTAAAAAGAGGTCACTAGTAAAGGAGCAAACTTTTGGATCTCCTTACGCCAATTCTCTATTAAAGTCTTCGGCACAACGATTAATGTAGGGGTTAACTTGTTTATTTCCTGTAAGTAAGCCAGGAACGAAATAACTTGTATCGTTTTCCCTAATCCCATATCATCTGCTAATAACCCACCAATTTTTCTGAACTGGAGGGACTTCATCCAAACATATCCATCGATTTGAAATGGTTTTAAATGTGCAAGGAAAGATTGGGGGGGCTGAAGGTTTAAAACCCCTAAATCGTCCATTTCCTTTTTTACTTCTAAGATTGGTTGGTTGAATTCAAGATGATTAATATTTTCATAAATTTCTAATACATACGGTAGTTTGCTAAAGTCTACTTGTTCATCAGTATCTATCGTTTCCTTTAGTCTATTAGTGGCATCAATAAATTCAGTTGTCTCATGTGGTAATTTAAGCCAATGGCCGTTCCATTCAATATATTCCTCTCCAGAATTTTGTGCTTCTCTAATGAGACTTTCAATTTCATCTGTCTTAAATTCACCTTGAGATTCGCCTGTCTCATCCATTACTGAAACACCAATATTAAGAGCGAACCACCCTCTATCACGTTCCTTAGCATGTATGTAGGGTTGAGCGCGGTAAACTTGTATCCCTAGTTGACGAACACGTTCTCCGAATAATGAAAGATCTAATCCTTCAATTTCCGGTATAAATGATTCTGGATTTTCAACAAACCTTGCGATGTTTGCTCCTTCAATTGGTCCAACATTATTAATCTCTTTCGCTTTTTCATAGATATCCTTATTTACAAATATCTTTTTATTATCAGCCCCAGATTTATAAATGGCCGCACTTTTTCCCATTTCTTTTAGTACGTCCTCTTCAATTTCATCGGTAGATTTGTATTGCGGCTCTAATTTAATCGTTTTTTTATCATAACTTAAATCCATATCTATTTGGTCAACGAATAGATACTCCTGCTTTTCTAAGTAGTTATTGAGTGTAACATTTAATTCCTTTGCCTTACTTCTTACTTCAGCAACATAATTAAACACTTTATCTTTATCACGAGGGTTGGGTGCATCTTCTACTAGCCTTAGAAATTCATATTGCGTTTTCTCCATTATCACTTCTGTATTATTTGGCAAACTGACGATAGGACCTGTTTGTTTAGCCGTTTTCTCTAAATGATTCCAAGTATCGTACGATTTCTTTACTATAAAGCGGAATCGCGATGATCCAATCGCACCTTCATTTACAAGTTTTAATGTAAATTCCACAATCTGTTCAGGGAGATTTAATATTTTACTTACATTAATCAGGGAGTTCATATAAATAGTGATAAGGCAGAAGATAAAAGCCAGCTTTATCCTCTAACCATTCTTGGTACCATAGCTCTTCAAGAACTTCTACTTGATCTAGGTTTTTTTGTCGCCGAAGCTCAGTAACAGACAGACGAAGCGGTAAGTTGATGGTATTTTCTTTACTACCTTTATAAAGAAAGAATTTTATACCTGTATCATGCTTTTCCGTTTCTACACTGATGCTTGAAACATTGTTATCATTTCTTGATTTTCCAAATACTCTTGTTAGTCTCATAAGTTCCAAGCCTCCTAATCTTGGTAAAAATATAAACCTCTAAAATAATGCCTCATATGGGAATCAAACTTACTATGCCAATACCCTCGATGATCCAGCTTATGAATATAAAGTTTTCTCCCATACATTTCATACATGTCTTTTTCTTTAAACATAGCTTCCCTTGCCTGTGAGCCTCTTCTACGGAATTCTGCTGAGTTTTTTCTAGGTAAAATAATGTCTCTAAATCCTTCCTTATGGTAAAAATAAGCTGCACCCATCTTACCAAACTCTACAACGACAAAATCTCCAAAATCCATAAAAACAATTTGAGGTTCCTCTATAAAGTGCAGGTCTTCAATAGATTTAGTATATTTTTTCCAATACAAAAAACGCTCGTTATTACGGTCTTGCTCAAAAAAATGTTTTAATTTATTTTGAGTAAGCCAGTGATTAACTTCTTTTAAAGAACTTTCAGAAATGAACTTCCATGATCTTTGATTAGTTCTGGGATCGCCTAAGTTATCCAATGCTTGGATTAAAATTTCATTATCAAATTGTTCATAAGTTCTAGCCTCTAAGTAGTTTTTAATCATTTCTTGATATTCTTGTAATGTGTATTGACTGAGATAGACAACCATTTGATCGGGACTTTCTCGTTGAATGATAAATGTTTCAGATAAACCTTTAAGAAGCATCCTTTTAATTAGTTCCCTTTCCAAATAACTGTCATTTTTAACCTTCCATCTTTTTAAAAGGATACTTGCTTTTTCATTTGCCTTTAATAGAAACTGTGGCAGTTCCTTTATTATGTCGCCACTATAAACAGCTTGATTTATTTGGCGTCTAGAATCTTGATCCAGCCCTAAAAATGTTTCATCTTCACTCTTAAAAATAAAAGACAAAAGCTTTAATAATCCTTTATCATTCACTTCATTCTGAAACAGCTTCCAGGCTACTCTTCCTACCTCTCGTATATATCCAGCCATTAAAATACTAATGATTTTTTCTATCGTCTGTTCTTCTTCTTGATGAAAAGGATATTCGTAGGCAAGCATGCGAATATCTAGCTTAGAAATTCTATTTGCAAATTCTTTAATGGCTTCAGGGCCATTGGGCAATGCTCTAATTTGCTCAAGCAGCTTTGGCAAACGATTCTTTATTCGGCCAGCCAAAATTTTACTTTCTACATCCTTATACTTTTTTTCTACTTCCATTCGGGTTTCCATCAACTGGCCGGGATAAAAAGAGAATGGGCGGAATATAAGGTCAGTGCTCATTTTGTTTCACCATCTTTTGAATTTCCTCAATAACTTCATCATCTTTTAATCGAAATTTGAATTCTACCCGTCGCGATTTAGCTAGATCTATTTGCCCTTTATTATCCAATAATGGAATACTATATGACCGTCCGTTTGCAGTAATCACTTGTTTTAAATATTCCCTTTCGGCAAAGTTAGGGAAGTCTTTACTAAAGATTTCCTCTGCAACAGCAAGTGCTCTATTTTGTGAAAGCCTAAGGTTAAAGAGATATCCTCCAACAGTATCAGTGTGCCCTTCAATAATAATTTGTGAAATTTCATCTCTAAATTGATCAGAAAGAAGGATTCCAATATACACTGGAATAAATTCTTCAAGCTCATTCCTACCACTCTCTGATACACTGCTGCTGTTTGAGTCAAAAAACACGCCACCCGAAAAACTAATTGCTCCTGTTTGCGGATCAACTTCTAATTCATGATTAGAGCCTTTAAACGCTTCAATTAATTCTTGGATGATTCTTGTCTTTACTCCAATCACTTCTTCAATCATTTGGTCTTTTTTTTCAATGGATTCCTGGTTAACCATTAAGCTTATCATTAAAAACAGTGCAAATAAAAGAAGCAATGCTGACATTAAATCAGAATATGACATCCAAAAACTGCTTTTATCTTCATCTTCTATTTGTGCTATATATCTTTTATTGTTCCTATATCCCCTTGGCACTTTTCACCACATCCTAGGATGATTGTTTTATCAACATTTCCGCTTGCTTATTTAGCTCTTTAACGGAATGGCTAAACTTATCGATTTCATCCGGTAAATCAACAATTCCCTCCTGTATAGCCCCGACCCCACGGGAAAGATGTTGAACTGCTGTAGATAATTCTTTGTCAAATTGATTAAAAGTACGATCCAATCCTTGATACATATGTTCAGCAAATTGTTCCATTGATGACCTTAAATGTTCGTTTGTATTGCCTAATGTCTCTTGCGCTGAAGCCATTATTAATTCCAACGACTCAACCCTCTTATCCATTTCTCCCAATTGATCAAGAAGCTGTTTACGTACCTCCGTTGACAATTCACTCATTTGTTTCCTTTCATCGGAAACTTCCGAATATAGATTAAGTAGATCCCCATGAAAAACAAGATTATTCTCTGTCACGTGATTAATCTCATCAAGCAGATTTTTTAAATCTTTTTGCGTGTTTATAAATATCTCGCCCTGTTGGCCGAGCACCTGAGATAAGTTTTGGTTATTTTCAGTAAATATTGCAAGGTCTTGAAGATGAAGATAGATTTCGTCCATTAGTTCCCCATATTTATCTTGTAATTCCATTTGGAGATTTGTTTGAGAATGTAATGAGGCAACATTTTCTTTCAAGCTTTCTATGTGTTTAGAAAAATAGTCGTTAAATGTTTTTCTTTCTTCCGTCATTTTTTCAAGTAATTCAGCAATAGTGTCCTGTAATTGTTTATTTTTATCTGTTGTTTCATTTAACTGAAAAACGGTCCTTTCTAAAACAGATTGATATTCAGAAATTTGATCAGTGTAACCATGTATCTGTTCTGTCAGTTTAGTCGTTTTTTCTACCATTAAAGACTGTTCCTTAGCCGAGGCTTGCATAGATTGAACCAACACGGTCATCTCTGTATGTACCTTTTCTTGCCATTCAACGGTTTTACGTAAAGCTTCCCCAAGATCTTTCATATGATCTCCAGTAATTTCATTTAATGAAGTAACAAAGTGATCAACCATTTCATTAATTCCATCCAATTGATTTTGACTGGACTGTTCGATAACCTGTCTCATCATGTCATTCGTCTGTTGAAATTGGGGCTCAAGTGCTGTTTGAATCGCTTCCGTTATCCCGGAAGTTAACTGATGTATTAAAACATCTGACATAAAGTCTTGGAAATCTGCCATTTGATTCTTTTGATTGCTGGCCATCTCTTGGAGGATGCTGCCCTCACTTTTTGTAGGAAACGCAAGATCCATCTCATTACGTAATGTTTGAAAATTATGTACAATTAAAGGATAGAAAATAATCTTATCGAGCAGTTGCCATAACACCGAAAGGATTATACCTAGTATTGAAGTATAAAAAGCAATCTTCATTCCACCAATTAAAGTTAAAACACCATCTTTTAAGGCTTCAGTACTCGAGTCGTTACCTAATCCCTCAAGCCCAAGGACTAATCCAATAAACGTACCGAGTATACCGGCTGATAAGAAAATTCCCGGAAAAACCTCAATAATTTTCCTTTTCCCTAATCCTTTTACTAAATGTTCTTCCAAAAAGAAGTCATAGACATCAGGTGTAAAAATTTCTTCACCTTTTTGCAACTCTTTAAAATTATTATAATAACTCTTCCAAGCTTTTTTTATTTCAGCAGGAATGGACTTGTTTTTTGTGTTACACCAGTCATTCATTTGAGCAAATTTATTTGTAATACCAGCATCATTTAATTCGTTTAACTTCTTTACAATTTCTTTTCTTGAATATCTATACCTTAAATATAAAAACAAAAATACTAAAAATGAAATAATAAATATTATTAACATTGTTAATAAATATATATAGGTAAAAGGGTCTAGATCATCTAAAAAGAAAAAATTTACTTTATTTAGCATACTTGTTCTCCTCCGAAGTATGAGAATGATAAATAAGGATAACGAATACACCTATTGTACTATATATACTGGATATTCGGATAAATTTTCCATATAATTTATCATTTCCGCTACCAATGTTTATCGAAGTAGATTTATGAGAAAATGGAAATACAGAATATGAAGTATAAATAAGTGTTGTTCTATTCGTTCATAGCCTCGTCTACCGTTAAATCTAAAATCTCCACTATATTTTTATCTTAATAATATCAATATGACAGTGCTTCGTCTGAATATCTCGTCCCGCCGCATGATTCACATAGGATTGTCAAGGGATCTGCAAATGATGTGTCAGGCGTTGTAACTCCTTTTCCTTTGCAGACAGGGCATGCACCAGAGGAGTTAAAGCTGAACAAACCTGCCGGCTGTCCGGTTTCTTTTGAAAATATGGCGCGGATGTAATCCATTATTCCCATATATGTAGTGAGTGTTGAACGGTTAAAGGTTCCTATACTGCCTGGCCCAACCATGATGGTTTCCACATAGCTTTCTGGGCATGCTTCCAACAATAAGGATCTTTTTCCTGAACCAGATACGCCACATATAGAGACTAGGACGTTTTTAGGAATATTTAGGATCTTTTATTTTCGTTAGTTCTTCCATCAACTCTGTAATTTCTAATTGATCGTATTCTGCGATATTTAAGCCATTTATTCTGCAAAGACCGGTAAAAACGATGACTTTTTCTTATGGTAAATTTAAGTCTATATTTTTTTAATTGTTTTCTTTAAGTCCTCTTAAAATGATTTCATCTTTTATTTCCGACATCTTATCATCCCTTATTAAATTATCTGCTGAAAAAGCGCCTTCGGGAATTAGAAACCGCCAATCAGTTGTAGCTTCTGACTCCTAGCTTCATCTGTTCGCTAAAAGTTCTGCCGGTGATTTCGAAATAAATTATTTATTGAGGAGTTTTAACGGCCGAACTGGTAGATGTGGAAGGAATAAAATAAGATTATTCTTATTTATTATCCGTTGAAAACCTTGATTTAACGGTTTTTTCTTCTTCTCTACATAATTTTCCATAAAAATAACGCTGTTCAGTCCAAATTTGACCTAAAAAGAAGCTAGTTATTGCCAGCTTCATAGTTAGGATTTTCGCCGTTTTTATTATCGTACATTACGCCTTTATATGGCTCACCATCCCTAAACTCGCCTTCAAAAATTAATCTGTCTCTTTACTGTAAATTTCCCCTTGACCATTTGGGTAATCATCCCGGTATTCTCCTTCATATACAAGGATGCCATCCTGGTACCATTTTCCATTGCCTTCTCTTAAACCATCTCTATTAATAGTACCAATATACTTTAATTCACCGTCTCGATATTGCTAACTTCTTCTTTACAGCCCCCTAAAATAAGCAAAAAAACAGAATAATATAATCAACCAAATTCGTCTCATATATTACACCTCTATATCTTTTACTTTATTTTATTAGAGTTAAGCAAAGCGGTCTAGTGTGGTTTACCTTCTAGTGGGGAACATCATATGAAGTGGGGTATGATCTTTTACTTCATCGCCATGAGTGTCCACATTATAGCAAGCAGGAAGAATATGTTTTGTACCGATGGAAATTATTGTTCCAATGCCTTTTTGAGTTGTTCACCAAATTGCATCCAACTATATTTTGCTCCTTCAATTGCTTCCCTCTAATGGCTTTTATGATAAAAGGTCTGACCACTTTGCTTTAGTCTCGTTAAAACAGCGCCAATTGCTCTTTTTCTCCAAGCCTCACTATTGCTTCAGGGTCATTGTCTTTAAAGTAAGCTGTTCTAATTTCTTTAGTTTTGGTCATAATTTGTGTTTCTCGGCTTGCAGATTCTTTCAGGCGACAGCTATAAACAACAGGGAAGTATTTTCGAATAAATTTCCCTTCCGCATGGGCCGTTAAAGCGATAATTTGAAAACCTAATTGTTCAGCAATAAAAAATACTGGCTCTAATACATGATCACTCGATGCTTTTCCGAATGGGTTGTCGACTATAACCGTACGATGTCTCTTTTGATTTCCTTGAAGGGGTACTCTTTTTTCGGCCAAATAGTTAAGAATGCCGAGGAACAGTGTCATGTTTTTACTCCATTTTTCTCCCCCAGACCAAGCATTTGACTTTTCCCAACTCGTAAGAGCGCCGCTTACTTTACCATCATTGCTGACTTTTCTACACTTGACACTGATATCTTTTTCTTTCATGACATTTTTAAGTAGCTGTTTCGTATGAAGCCACTTTGCAATCTGTTTGCGAATGAGTGACTCGTCTTCTTTTCCTTCGTCATCTTTATATTCATCCTTGTCTAGCTGTATGACCATCCAATCAATATGATGACGAAGGGTCTCTTTGCCTTCTTGTTCGTCCCAATCAGGGACAGTGAAGATATATGTATTTGTCAACTCAAAATTACCCCAAATGTTAATTGAAAAGTCCCCCACCTAAATTTTCCAAATA
>NZ_QCZG01000067.1 GCF_003097615.1 Pueribacillus theae | reverse complement strand
TTGTGTTTAACCGCGTAATATCAACTGAAAAACAAGTTTTTACAAAGAAACTTTTGACAATACGATAATTTCATAGGGGGTGATTATATGAAGGTTGTCAAATGGCTCGACAAAAATTTAGAAATATTTTTCATGTCATTTGGATTGTTAGTTCTCGTTATTATTATGGGTTCACAAATATTCATGAGATATGTGTTAAATGCTTCGTTATCTTGGCCAGAGGAAATTAGCCGGTATTTATTTATTTGGGTTGCATTTATTGGGATTAGTTATGCGGTAAAGATTGATTCTCATCTAAAAATCGATATCGTTTTAGAATTTGTCAGCCGGAAAGTACAAGTTGTCTTTGCTGTTATCCGGGACTTATCTTTCCTAATATTTAGCATTTTTATGATTGCTGGTGGTATTGATGTATACGATGCATTGGCGAGCACGATGCAAACAAGTCCAGCAATGGGTATTCCATTTAAGTTTATATATTTAGCTCTACCTGTTGGTTTTGCTTTAACAGTCTTTCGAATCATTCAGAAATACATTTCGGTCTTGAGATACAAACAACCCCTTCTCCAAAATCACAATGAAAACATTGGAGGAGGTGTGTAAATTGATTGTTTTACTATTTATTATTTTATTTATTTTACTTGCGCTTACTATACCCATTGGGATTTCTTTAGGATTTGTATCAATCCTTTCTGTATACTTAACTGATACAGTATCCGATTTGTCGTTTATTGTACGAAATTTAGCTTCTTCTATGGACAGCTACCCGTTGCTAGCTATTCCGATGTTTATTCTTTCAGGAACGATTATGGCGGTAGGAGGAATGTCTGAACGGCTATTTAATATTTTTATTTACATTTTTGGTAATCGTACAGCTGGAATGCCGATTGCGGCAATTGCAACATGTTTATTTTATGGTGCGATTTCCGGGTCCAGTCCGGCAACTGTGGCTGCAGTCGGGGCGATGGTCATTCCTATATTAACAAAACTAGGCTATGATCGGCAATTTAGTACAGCAATGATCGCCACTTCGGGCGGATTAGGCGTTATTATTCCTCCAAGTATCCCGTTTATTATTTATGGAATGTCTTCGAATCAGTCAATTGGGGATTTATTTATTGCCGGTATATTTCCAGGAATATTGATCGGTGTTTCACTGATGGTATACGCTTATTTTTATTGTAAAAATACGGGTGAAAATAAAGAAAAAATCATGAATGTATATAATGAGCGAAGAAAAATAGGCTTATTTAACACGATAAAGGACGGATTTTTTGCATTATTGGCTCCGATTATCATTCTTGGTGGAATTTATGGCGGAATCGTTACTCCTACGGAAGCAGGTGTAGTCTCAGTTATTTATGCATTGGTAATCAGTGTTTTTGTTTATCGAACAGTCAATGTTAAAAATTTTTTACCACTCGTTGCGGAAACGGTAAAAATGATGGTTCCAGCACTTTTTATTTTTATGGTTGCCGGTGTTTTTGGACGAGTACTCACATTAATGGGGGCACCTCAAGCGGTTGCGTCAGGACTAACATCAGTAACTACAAATAAAACCATGATTCTGATAATTATCATTTTATTTTTAATCATTATTGGGATGATTATGGATACGCTTGCGGCTATATTAATTTTAACGCCAATTTTCTTACCAATCGTAACGACTGTTGGTGTTGACCCGATTCATTTTGGTGTGATTATGATTGTTACTTTGGCTATTGGTTTTGTTACACCACCAGTTGGGGCTAACTTATACATTGCTAGCACGATGACGAACATTCCAATTACGATTATCGCACGGAAATCGGTCCCATTTATCATCGCGTTTTTCATCGCGTTATTGCTAATCACTTTTATACCGCAAATTAGTCTAATTCTCATTTAAATACAGTCTTTATAGGAGGGTAATGTAATGTGGATTGAACAAAGTCAATTATCGTACAATATGGTCAAGGTTCTTGATGATAAAGGAAAGCCGATTGGCGACTTGCCAAACATTGATAATGATACGATGGTGAATATGTATAAATGGATGCTCCTTTCAAGAGTATATGATGAACGGTCTTTAAAACTTCAACGGCAAGGGAGAATTGGAACGACCGGTTCTTTTGCAGGACAGGAAGCCGCTCAAGTTGGAAGTGCATTAGCATTAGATAAAAGTGACTGGGTTTTTCCGAGCTATCGAGAACAAGCTGTCTTTTTAGTCCGAGGCATTCCAATTTCAGATATGTACCTTTCTTTAATGGGACACATCAAAGGTGGTTCTAGACCTGAGGGTGTTAACGTATTGCCTTTACAAATTATCATTGCTGCACAGACTCTTCATGCAACGGGCAGTGCGTTTGCAAGTAAATATCGTAAAGAAAAAACGGTCAGTGTTGCTTATTTCGGTGATGGAGCGACGTCACAAGGTGATTTTCATGAAGCTTTAAATTTTGCGGGTGTGAATAAGTTGCCGGTGATTTTCTTTGTTCAAAACAACCAATGGGCAATCAGTGTACCATTTTCAAAGCAAACTGCGAGTAACTCAATCGCACAAAAAGCACTTGCTTATGGCATTAGCGGTGTTCAAGTTGACGGGAATGATGTTTTGGCTGTCTACCAAACTATGAAAGAAGCCATCGAAAAAGCCAAATCTGGTTATCCGGTTTTAATTGAAGCTGTTACATTCCGGCAAGGACCTCATACAACCGCGGACGATCCGACAAAGTACCGGGACCAAGAAGAGGTTGAAGTTTGGTTGAAGAAAGATCCAACCCAAAGAATGAAAGCCTTTTTAACCGATCAAGGATTATGGAACGATGAATTAGAAGAAAAAGAGCTTGCGATTGCCAATGATAAAATAAGCGAAGCAATACAAATAGCGGAATCAACACCTAAAAGTTCCATAGAGGATATCTTTGATCTTGTTTATGCAGACATTCCAAATGATTTACAAGAACAAAAGGCGTCTTTTAGTAAAGGAGGAATCTTTTAAAATGGCAATGATGAATATAGTTGGAGCAGTTAATCACGCGTTAAAAATAGAAATGGAACGTGACGATTCTGTCATTTGTTTAGGACAAGATATTGGAAAAAACGGCGGTGTGTTTCGAGTAACCGACGGTCTGCAGGCAATCTATGGTGAAGAAAGAGTCATAGATACACCATTAGCGGAATCGGCAATCATTGGAACTTCTGTAGGGATGGCAGTTAGAGGGCTAAAGCCAGTGGCCGAAATTCAGTTTCTTGGTTTTATTTATCAAGCAATGGATCAATTAGCTGCCCAAGCTGCTAGAATTCGATTTCGATCAGCGGGGCGGTTTACTGCACCCATGGTTGTAAGAGCGCCGTATGGTGGAGGAGTAAGAACACCTGAGCTTCACTCGGATAGTTTAGAAGGATTGTTTTTGCATTCCCCTGGGCTAAAAGTTGTCATGCCAAGCTCACCGTATGATGCAAAGGGTCTCCTCATCGCTGCAATTCGTGACCCGGATCCGGTCCTATTCTTTGAGCCAATGAAGCTTTACCGAGCGTTTAAAGAAGAAGTGCCAGAAGAAGATTATGTTGTAGAAATTGGGAAAGCGAAAATTGTACAGGAAGGTGAAGATGTAACGATCATAACATGGGGAGCACCGACACCTTTAGTGAAAAAAGTGGCAGAGGAATTTAGAGACGAAGGACAAGTTTCGGTTGAAGTCATCGATTTGCGGACGATCGTACCAATGGATGTCGAAACGATTATGAACTCTGTCAAGAAAACCGGTCGAGTTGTAATCGTTCATGAAGCTGTCAAATCAGGGGGTGTTGGAGCGGAAGTTTCTGCTTTAATTAATGAACATGCGATGTTCCACCTTGAAGCTCCTATTATGCGTGTAACAGGATTTAATACACCTTACCCTGTCACGATGGTAGAAGATGATTGGATTCCAAATGCAGAGCGTATATCAAAAGGAATAAGGGAAGTAATGGCTGAATAAAAGGAGAGGAGTTTTTTCATGATCTACGAATTTAAATTGCCAGACATTGGAGAAGGTTTACATGAAGTTGAAATTGTAAATTGGTTTGTCAAACCGGGTGATCAAATAAAAGAAAATGATAATCTTGTTGAAGTACAGACAGATAAATCTGTTGCAGAAATCTCATCTCCCGTAACAGGTACAATTAAACAATTAGGTGCTGAACTTGGGGAAGTGATTCATGTAGGGGAGGTACTCGCTGTTATTGACCATGGAGCGTCAAGTTCCCTTTCCCAAGAGCTGCCTCCTGCAAAAGAGAAAGCCGAGGAAGAAAAAACGTCTGCTCATATAAAAAAGGAAGAGATTAACAAGAAAGGAAGTAAGAAAAAAGTTGTTGCTGCCCCGTCTGTCCGCCGATTGGCAAGGGAGCTTGGCATCGATATAAGTGCGGTTACTCCAACAGGAAAGGGAGGAAAAGTCACTGAAGATGATGTACGAGCCTTTAACGAACAGCCAAAAAATCAGACAGAAGCATCTGCGCCTGCCGTTCCTAAATCGGATGAAAAGCGAACTGGTTTTGAATACGTGGAAGAAGAAACGAGAGAACCGATTCGTGGAATGCGTAAGGCAATCTTTGAAAATATGGTTAAATCAAAATTTACTGCAACGCATTGTACTGGTTTAGACGAAATCAATGTCGATCGACTCGTTGAATTAAGAAAGCAAATGCTTCCTTATGCAGAAAGAAAAGGGATTAAGCTTACCTATCTTTCGTTTATTGTTAAAGCAGTGACTTGTGTGTTAAAGGATTATCCTATTTTTAATTCGTCCGTTGACGAAGAAAAAATGGAAATCATTTATAAAAATTATATTCATATCGGTATCGCAACAGCGACTGATGCAGGATTAGTTGTTCCAATCGTTCGCCATGCAGATAAAAAATCGATTTTGGAAATTGCCGGAGAAATCCAAGATCAATCAGAAAGAGCAAGGCAGAGAAAGTTGAAGTCAAATGAGCTTACTGGAAGCACCTTTACTATTTCTAGTACTGGTGGTAAAGGTGGCTGGTATGGTACTCCTATCATAAACTACCCGGAGGTAGCGATTCTTGGAGTACACAGTATCAGGAAAAAGCCGATTGTGGTAAATGATGAAATTGTGATTGGGAAGATGATGGGTTCGTCTTTCACATTTGACCATCGAATCATTGATGGTGAACCAGTTGGACGGTTTATGGAACAATTAAAAGAACTCCTTGAAAATCCTGATTTCATATTATTGGAGGGGCGATAATGGTTGTCGGTGAATTTACGGAAGAAGTTGAAGTTGTTGTCATTGGCGGGGGTCCAGCAGGATACACAGCAGCCATTCGGGCGGCTCAATTAGGAAAAGAAGTACTTTTAGTAGAAAAAAAGAAACTAGGAGGAACGTGCTTAAATGAAGGCTGCATTCCGTCAAAAACATTAATTAGTGTAGCAAAGCAGTACTCCACAATCGAAAAATGGGCGGAAATGGGCATGAATATAAGTGATGCGTCTATCGATCTCCCAACCTTACAAAAATGGAAACAAGAAAAAGTCGTAAATTTATTGACTCAAGGAGTCGCTGGTCTTTGTAAGGCAAATAAGGTGAACGTTGTTGAAGGAGAAGCGATGTTTGCAAATGAACATCAAATACGTGTCGCGACAGAACATCAAACTGTGCTATATAATTTTCAGCATGCGATTATTGCGACGGGTTCTGTAACGGTTGAATTACCGGGTTTCTCTCCTGATGGCACACATATTTTGTCATCGAAAGAGGCTCTGGAATTAAATGAAGTGCCAAAGCATCTTCTTGTTGTAGGTGGCGGTTATATTGGGCTAGAGATTGGAACAATATACCGTAAGCTAGGGGCTGAGGTAACCATTTTAGAAGGTTTACCAGATATTTTGCCGCAGTTTGATAACAGCCTAACACAAGTACTGAAACGAAATTTAAATAAAATGGGGATTAATGTCATCACAGAAGCCATGGTCGTAAAAGAGGAAAAACGATCTGATAAGGAAATCACAATTTCCGCTAAAGTAAAGGGAGAGTTGCAGTCCTTTACGGCAGAAAAAGTTCTCGTAGCCGTAGGCAGAAAACCGAATACCAGTGGTTTGGGATTGGAGAAAGTTGGAATAGAAACAAATGATAAAGGTTTCATTCCGATTAATAATAAGTGTCAAACCAATTTAAACCATATTTATGCGATTGGTGATGTAGCAGGTGAGCCCCTCTTAGCTCATAAAGCAATGTATGAAGGAAAAATAGCAGCGGAGATCATTGCTGGGAAAGCTTCTGCAATCGATACAGAAACCATTCCTTTTGTCATTTTTACCGATCCGGAAATAGCAGTTGTAGGATTGTCGAAGAAACAAGCGGAAGAACAAGGGTATCAAGTTATTACTGGGAAATGTCCATTTAAAGCAAATGGACGAGCCCTTTCTCTAAACGACAGTGATGGGTACATCGAGGTAGTCGCTGATGCTGAAACGAATATGATCATCGGCGTACAAATGGCTGGGCCTGAGGTTAGCAACTTAATTTCAGAAGCGGCTCTTGCCATTGAAATGGGTACACAGCTTGAAGACTTGGCTCTCACCATTCACCCTCATCCAACATTATCGGAAGTAATGCAGGAAGCGGTAGAAAACGCTATGAAACTCTCGATCCATACCATTAATAAATAATTAATAAAGATAAAGAATCTTGAAACATCAATATTGCGTCCTTATAGTGTGTACAGTATCTTGTATAACTAATTAGAAATTGGAAGAATAGGTTCTTAATTTAGCCGTCTTACATTGGATTTAAGTGATGTTCGTAAGAGTATAGGGAGGAGAATAAGGAATGGAATCGACAAGCAATGAATATTACAACTATATTGGTGGGAAGTGGGAATTATCTTCTACCAATGAATGGATAGATTCTTACAATCCAGCGACAGGCGAACTCGTCGGCAGAGCTCCGAAAGTTTCTAGAAAAGAGACAATAATAGCTATTGAATCGGCAAACGAAACATTCCAAACATCTGACTGGGGAATGGCTCCTAAAAAACGCTATGAAGCATTATTGGCACTTGCTCTGAAAATGGAAGAAAACTTTGATGAATTGGCAAAATTAATAACGATGGAGCAAGGAAAAACGATAAAAGAATCGCATTTAGAAGTTACGGGCAGTATCGATACACTCAAATATTTTGCAGGGGCGGCGCGGACCGTTTTTGGAAGAAGTATGCAAGTTGAACCGACTAACCTCGGAATTGTGCTAAAGGAACCGATCGGCGTTGTTGGGCTAATAACTCCGTGGAACTGGCCAATTCTTTTATTAATTAGAGAACTTGCCCCGGCTTTAGCTGCCGGTAACGCGGTTGTTATCAAACCTGCAAGTTTAACCCCACTCAGTTCAATTCAAATTGTTAAATATATTGATGAAATACCACATTTTCCAAAAGGAATCGTTAGCATTGTTACAGGTTCTGGAAGCGAAGTTGGTGAAACAATTGCACAAAGTGAGAAGATTGGAATGGTTAGTTTAACCGGAGATACGTCAACAGGGAGAAACATTCTAAAGTCAGCGACGACGAATATTAAAAAAGTGTCATTAGAATTAGGTGGTAAATCGCCAAATATATTATTTGAAGATGCGGATCTTGAAAAGGCTATTCCTTTGATTGGCAAATCTATATTTATTTCTGCTGGACAGATTTGTATGGCGGGTTCAAGGTTACTCGTTCATCATTCTATTGCAGCTGAGGTTGTTAACAAGCTAAAACAATATGCGGAAAACTTAGTAGTAGGAAATGGATTATCGGAAAACGTAGACATGGGACCACTCATCTCAGACAGCCAAATCCAATCTGTGGAACAATTTGTAGCCATCGGCAGGGAACAAGGAAACATTATAACTGGCGGCTATCGATTACAAGGCTCAGACTATGACAAAGGCAATTTTTATGCACCGACAATTATTACTGATCTTGCCGCTGACTGTAAAATTATTAAAGAAGAGATATTTGGTCCTGTGCTAGCTATCCAAACATTTTCAACTGATGAAGAAGCATTAGAATTAGCAAATGACAGTGATTATGGTTTGTCAGCCGGCGTATGGACAACAAATGTTAATCGTGCACTTAAATTTTCTCGTAGAGTCCAAGCAGGAACTGTATGGATTAATACTTATAACAAAAATTTTCCGGAACTTGAGTTTGGCGGTTATAAACAAAGCGGTTTAGGGAGAACACGAGGTATAGATGGCTTGAATGAATATTGCGAAACAAAACATATTCATTTTGAGACTGACTTCTAGCTTAGTAACTTTGTAATTATAAAAAACGTATAAGTGTTTATTTCACGTTCAGATTCCCGAAAAACCACCTAATTTATTTAGGTGATTTTTCGGAGGAGTTTAACTTTTTAATAGGTTAATAGTGATTAGAAATTCTTGATTGTTTTTCGTCTTTAGAGGGATGAATACTAGATTAAAGGGGGTAAAGAGGAGGTATTCAAATATATTTAATCAGAAAATTATTGACCTTTGAATTCTGAATTTGATATTATGTATACAGAGTCCAAATTAGTTTTTTTATTTGAAAGGACTTAATGATGACAGAATGATTTTTAATAGAAGAGGTGAGAATTTTGGTCAGAAGCGGTTCAGAGTATATTGAATCATTAAGAGGGAATNAACGATCGCAAATAAAATTTATATGATTCCAAAGAGCAGAGAGGATTTAAGGGAACGTCGTGAAGCAATCAGCAAATGGTCGCAAGCGACATACGGAATGGTGGGACGTTCACCGGATCACGTGGCAGGCTTTTTAGCAGGATTTGCAAGCATGCCGGAAGTGTTTGCCCGTGGCGGGGAAAGGTTTGGAGAAAACGTCGTCAACTTTTATAAGCATGTGAGAGACACAGATGCTTATGTTTCGTACGTGATTATCCCTCCTCAAATCGACCGAAGCAAAGCGGCGCATGAGTTAGAAGAAAAATACTTGGCGACTGGTGTCTATGAAGAAAGAGACGATGGGATTATTGTTCGCGGTTCGCATATGCTTGGAACGGGTGCAGCGGTGTCGAATTATCTGTTTGTCAGTGTGATTACTCCGCTTCGTCCAGGAGACGAGGATCATGCACTTTCGTTTGTTGTTCCGTTAGACGCGCCAGGCCTCAAACTATATACACGTCCAAGTTTTGCGGTAGGCAAGCCAAGTGTTTATGATTATCCATTGTCCACTCGCTATGATGAGAGTGACGCATTAATCGTATTTGATGATGTATTTATTCCATGGGAACATGTTTTTGTCTATAAAGACATTAAATTATTGCAAGCGCAATTTCATGAAACCCCAGCTCATCGCTTAGGGAATAACCAAGCACAGACCCGGTTTGTAAACAAATTAAAATTTGTGATTGGACTAGCCCGAAAGATAGCTGAAGCAAATGGCGTTGATAAAATCCCACCGGTTCAAGAGAA
>NZ_QCZG01000066.1 GCF_003097615.1 Pueribacillus theae | reverse complement strand
TGATGACCAATCTTACAACTGGACATGGTACTTATAAAACGGCAATTCCTATTGGGGCAATGGTTAACATGAATACGATCAACCAAACACTAACGCTGCTTGAACCAACAGTGAGCCTTTGAGTGTTGTGGATTTAAAATAAAGTTGTGACTCTTTTCTGCCCTAAATAATTATATCAAGGGCGATTTTTTATTTTAAGAAAGAATCTATTGGGCAAGCCTTAATGCCACTTGATGATTATTCATTTAGTAAAAAGCTTGGTTGGATTGTCGATTTGTTGTTAATAAAAATAAGTTGGTATAATTGAAAAGGTTTTAAATCTAGAACTAAGGAGCATGTTATGACTATTTTTGATAAATTGAATCTCAATAAGTACACAAACATGGTTGTTATCAATCAACCGAGTGATTATGATCTATTTACTGAACAAGCAACGACACTTCACAAAGATCATGATGCTATTTTCATTTTCGTTGAAACTGTTGATGAAATCGTCGCGTACACACATCGAATCATCCAAAACCAACTATTACAGGATAAAGGCTATTTATTTTTCGCTTATCCTAAAAAAGGCAACAATCGATATAAAACTTTCGTTCACAGAGATGAAATCTTTCCAGCTATGAAAGTAGATGAGGATGGCTATATTTCCGATAGCGATATGAAGTTTTCACGTATGGTAAGTATGGATGACGTCTTCACTGTCGTTGGATTAAAACGTGAGAAAAAGAAAGCAAAAAAGTCATTATCAGCAAGCCAGCGTGTTGCAGATTATGAGGATAATGTCAAAGATATTGAAGCATTATTAGCTGATCACCCAGATGTGCTTACATTTTTTCAGAGCTTGACACCTGGTTACCAAAAAGATTGGGCTCGCTACATCTTTTCTGCTAAGCAGCAAAAGACGCGTGAAAAGCGCCATCAGCAAATGATCGACATCCTGTCACAGGGATATAAATCAATTGATTTATACCGTCAAAAGAAATAGGAATACCATGCCTTTCCAATTCGCTAAAATTATACTTATACTTATATTTATGCAAATCTAACAAATAGTTTAGGTGAAATTTTAATGTAGCTAATCTTGAAATTTGCTTTAGAAGGGGGTTTAGCTATGTACGAACTAAAAACGAAAGAAACCGACAGCAGTGTCATTGAGTTTATTGAAAGTGTAGATTCTCCTGGAAAACGTGAAGATGCTTATAAATTATTAGATATTTTTACCGACGCCACGGGTTATGAAGCTAAAATGTGGGGAACAAGTATTATAGGGTTTATATAGGGTTTAAATATAAATCCGGGCACGAAGGCGACGCGCCATTCGTTGGCTTTTCACCTCGAAAAGCTAAAATCAGTTTATCGTATTTAGGCGAGAAGACCCCATCCTCAGCGAAGCAGGGTGGAGATGAATCGCTTTCGGACAAGGGATAGCCCTCAACTATCTCAATTATCTAACTAGTATTTTTCAAATAATCGGGATACTTTCACATGAATGTATGCTTTACATGTTAACTGTATTACTATCCCGAAAATCACCTTTTGGGACAAGTGATCTCATCTTATTTTTGAATATGTTTGTCTTTATTGTCGTATCAACGGTATTTGGCCTTCAAGGGGCCATTTTATCAGCCATTGCTTACTTTATTGCTTCTAAAGTGATTCACATCGTTGAAGAAGGTTTAAGCGGTTCTAAAAAGCTATAAAATTATCACCACTCAGCCTGAATTAATGGTTGAGACGATTCGTAATCGATTAGGCCGTGGAGCAACATATTCACTGGCACTTGGCGGTTATTCAAATGAACAATTCAAGGAAATTACTTGTATCATTACCCGTTTTTGAAGAAAGCAAAATGAAAGAAATTATTCAAGAAATTGATCCAAAGGCCTTTGTAGCCGATATACGATGTATCAGAGGTAAAGGGAGGCAACTTCAAAAAGCATAATATTCAATAACCACAAGTAAAAACTTTTCAAAAATGGAAAGGAATGGCATTAGCTATATTTAGACAAGGAATTTTTTTGTTATTCATATTTCGATACATACTTCCATTTTTGCGAAGAACATAAAGGGGCAACCATTTATGATTACATTTGATAATGTTTCAAAAGAATATCCCGATGGCACGGTCGCTGTCGATTCGTTGAATTTTGAGATCAGACAGGGTGAATTTTTTGTTTTGATTGGACCGAGTGGCTGCGGGAAAACGACGACGCTAAAAATGATCAACCGGTTAATACCTTTATCGGATGGAACAATTTTTATTAATGGAAAAAAGATTAGTGAATACAACATCCATGAACTGCGCTGGAATATTGGCTATGTTCTTCAGCAGATTGCCCTTTTTCCACATATGACGATTGAGGAGAATATCACCGTTGTTCCCGAAATGAAAAACTGGAACAGGGAAAAAATGAAGCAAAGGGTTCATGAACTATTGGAAATGGTCGGGCTAGACCCTGAAACGTATGCGGTAAGGAAACCGAAAGAATTATCTGGCGGGCAGCAGCAACGGGTAGGAGTCATTCGGGCCCTGGCAGCCGATCCTGAAATGATATTAATGGATGAGCCGTTTAGCGCGTTGGATCCAATAAGCCGTGAGAAGCTTCAAGATGATCTGTTAAGACTTAAGAAGAATTTAAAGAAGACAACTGTCTTTGTTACGCATGATATGCAGGAGGCTTTGAAATTAGCTGACCGGATTTGCGTCATGAAAGACGGGAAAATTGTCCAAATTGGAACACCTGACGAACTTACCAAAAATCCCGCTAATGAATTTGTAAAAGAATTTCTTGGAGACAAATTGGCATGGGATGGAGACTTTCATGTGGAAGAAGTCTTGCAGCCGATAAGTGAAGAGGGAATTTATGGTTCATTGAGCGATGTGCCGATTTCCATTCCATTGCAAGAGCTATTGGAGAAGCTGTCAGAACAGGAACAGCTTGCAGTACAGAAAAATGGACGGCAAATCGGCATCGTCAATCGGCAAACAGTAATCAACTATTTATCTGTTCAACTACAGAAAAGGGATATGCCAAATGAGTAATTTTGCAGATGTTTTCCATGAAAGAAAAGGCCAGCTTCTTAGTGCCTTGATGGAGCATATTCAGCTTTCGTTTATTGCGTTGCTAATCGCTGGCTTGATTGCCGTTCCCTTAGGCATTTACTTAACAAAAAAAGAAAAAGCAGCGGAAGGGATTATCGGAATTACAGCTGTATTGCAAACCATTCCGTCCTTAGCCCTTTTAGGCATGCTGATCCCTCTTTTTGGCATAGGGAAAGTTCCCGCCGTCATCGCGTTAATTGTGTATGCATTGCTTCCGATTTTACGAAATACATATACTGGAATAAAAGAAGTCGATCCCTCATTAATCGAAGCGGCCCGTGCCATGGGAATGAATGGCTGGAAGCGGCTCGTGAAGGTGGAACTGCCACTGGCCATGCCGGTCATCATGGCGGGCATCCGTACGGCGATGGTCTTGATTGTAGGGACGGCGACACTTGCCGCGTTAATCGGTGCCGGGGGTTTGGGTGACTTGATCCTTTTAGGGATTGACCGAAATAATGCTTCCCTCATCATACTGGGCGCCATACCTGCAGCCTTGTTGGCGATCTTATTTGATGTTCTCCTTAAAAAATTTGAACATCTCTCTTATAAACGTTCTCTTATGACGCTTGGAAGTATCATTGTCCTTGGTTGTGCCATTATCGTTGCCCCGTTTCTAGGCAGCCAAGATAAAGAAATTGTCATTGCGGGCAAACTGGGTTCAGAGCCTGAAATCTTAATTAATCTATATAAAATACTGATTGAAGAGGAAACAGATTTACAGGTGGAATTAAAACCAGGCCTAGGTAAGACTTCTTTTGTTTTTCATGCATTGCAATCCGGAAGCATTGACATTTATCCGGAATTTACCGGAACGGCAATATCTGAATTTTTAAAGGAAACTGCAGCAAGCACCGACCGCGAAAAGGTTTATGAACAAGCGAGAGCAGGCTTATCGGAACAGTTCGATCTAGTGTTGCTGAGCCCAATGAAGTACAACAATACGTATGCCCTGGCTGCATCGAAAGAGCTTGCCAAGAAATACGGATTAGAAACCATTTCAGATTTAAAAGTGATTGAGGATGAAGTGAAAGCCGGGTTTACATTGGAATTTTCCGATCGCGAAGATGGGTATCGCGGCATTCAATCATTATACGGAATCACGTTTCCCAATTTTGTAACGATGGAACCAAAACTTCGCTATGTTGCGGTTCAGTCAGGGGAAATCAATGTAGTGGATGCCTACTCTACAGACAGTGAGCTGCAGCAATATGAGCTAAAAGTGCTGGAAGATGATCAGCATCTATTTCCTCCATATCAAGGAGCCCCGTTATTAAGAAGAGAGACCATTGAGCGCTATCCTGAAATCGCAGATGCACTGAATCAATTGGCCGGCAGGATTACGGATGATGAAATGAGAGCAATGAATTATGAAGTCAATGTCCAAGGAAGAAGCCCTTTTGAAGTGGCTGAAGAGTATTTGAAAAAGGAAGGGCTAAAAAAATAAAGATAAAAATCAGAAGGCTAGATCCAATATGGGTCCGGCCTATTTTTATTCTCATGATTTTAGGGTGTTGAGGGATAATGGTAATACAGAAGCTAATCGTGGAGGAAGAGAAAATGCCCGAACTGCCAGAGATGGAAACATATAAAACCTTGCTGCAGCAATTCATTGGCGGCCAAACCATTACAAAAGCTATGGTTACTCGGGAAAAATCTGTGAATTTGTCTACAGAACAATTTATTGGTTTTTTAATAGGTTATGAAAACCTTTTTAATTAAACGTTTGCTTAAACGCCGGTTCACATGGGGGAATAAGATTTGGAAGCATAGAAACTATTAAAGTGGTGTACACAGGAATAATTAAAAATATATAGAATTTTTAAGGAAAGCTTTTTCTTAGAGGGGGAAATGATATGTCAAACTTCGGTAACCAGCATCAATTTAGCATTTATCAAACGATGACGAATCCTGACCCGAACAGGCTTCCTGTCGTTTACGAGGAATGGGAGAAGAAAGCACGGGAAGTCCTTGATGACGGACCATTTTATTATGTTGCAGGCGGGGCCGGCGGAGAACATACGATGAAGGCCAATCTCCAAGCCTTTCAGAGCCGAAAGATCGTTCCGAGGATGCTTACTAACGTAGGAGAACGCGATCTAACCATCGAATTATTTGGAGAAACGTATTCCTTTCCGGTTCTGCATGCCCCAATTGGCGTCCAATCGATTATCCATCCGGATGGAGAGCTTGCTTCTGCAAAGGCTTGTGCAGAGTTGGAAGTCCCCTATATTGCAAGTTCTGCATCGACTGCACCGATGGAAGAAATCGCGAAAGCCATGGGAGATGATGCCCCGAAATGGTTCCAATTGTATTGGAGTAAAGATTCGGATGTAACGGCAAGTTTTTTGAAAAGAGCGGAAACAGCAGGCTACTCAAGTATTGTGGTCACATTGGATACTTCCATGATGGCATGGCGGGAATATGACTTAAAGAATGTGTATTTGCCTTTCTTAATGGGGGAAGGTGTCGGGAACTATTTTACTGATCCGGCCTTTCGTTCAAAGCTTCAGAAAACGCCTGAAGAGGATCCTGTTTCAGCTACAATGTATTGGGCAAAAGTTTTTGGAAATCCAACGTTAACTTGGAATGATCTTGCTTTTTTAAGAGAGCATACACGCCTTCCGATTCTGTTAAAAGGGATTTTACATCCTGATGATGCAAAGCAGGCGTTAGAAAGCGGGGTGGATGGCCTCATTGTTTCCAATCACGGAGGCCGGCAAGTCGATGGAGCGATCGGAGCTTTGGATGCGCTTCCGCTTATATGTGATGTCGTTCAAGAGCGGATTCCAGTACTTTTTGACAGTGGCATTCGACGCGGTTCAGATGTGTTAAAAGCAGTGGCACTTGGTGCGAAAGCCGTTCTTGTTGGCAGGCCATGTATGTATGGTCTAGCGGTTGCTGGACAACAAGGGGTCAAGTCTGTTTTAAAAAATATTATTGCGGATATGGATATTACTTTAGCATTATCGGGAGAAAAAGCGATTCGTAATGTAAATAAATCGTTGCTTATGGAGGCGTAATAAGATTTCGTCTTTTGAATCTTTTGCTTAAACGTTTAATACCCATCAACTATATGTACTTAGTACTTATAATTGATGGGTATTTTTCTCTGTGTGTGAAACCAATTCTTTGACAGAATCGCTTGCGGTATGTATATTATTAAATACACTAAGACTATAGGAATTATAAATTTTGTTGTAGTACAGTAAAATGCCGTCGTGCATATGATGAAAAACATATGTGGGGCATAGGCACATACGACAGGGGGGGAACAAAATGAATGTACTTTTAATTATCGTAAATATCGCTGCTTTACTTGCGATTATCGGTCTTCTTATTTTTATGCAAAAGAAGCATGTATCGTTTACAAAACGTGTATTCACCGGTTTAGGTGCCGGAATTGTACTTGGTGCACTCCTACAAGCAATCTATGGCGTAGATTCGGAGATTTTAACGGCTACTGCAGATTGGTATAGTATTGTCGGAAGCGGGTATGTCCAACTATTGATGATGATTGTCGTACCCCTTGTCATGGTGTCTATTATTCAGTCCATCATTAATTTGGAGAAATCTGCAGACCTTGGAAAAATGTCTGCTTGGATTATTGGTTTCTTAGTTTCGACGGCTATGATTGCCGCTTTGATCGGAATTGGATCTGCTGCATTATTTGATTTGAATGCAGATCAAATTGAAGCAGGACAGGCGGAAATGGATCGTGGAGATCTACTCCAAGAAAAACTTGGAGATGTACAAGAGCTATCTACTCCGCAAAAAATCCTGAGTTTTATTCCATCCAATATCTTTTTAGATATGACAGGGGAACGGTCAACTTCGGTCATTGCGGTGGTCATTTTCTCCATTATCGTCGGGATAGCCGTGCTCGGATTGCGGAGAAAAAATCCGGAACAAGCGGAAATGTTTACGAAAATCGTTCACGCGCTTTATGCAGTTGTTATGCGGATCGTAACGTTGATTTTGCGCCTAACACCATTTGGAATTCTGGCTTTGATGGCTAATACGGTGGCTAAGACAGATGTTGCCGGTATTGTCCAGCTTGGTAAATTTGTGATTGCCTCTTATGCCGCATTAATCGTCATCATGCTGTTCCATCTTATATTAGTGGGGGTTTTTGGTTTAAATCCGATGACGTTCTTGAGAAAGGCCATGCCTGTGCTAGGCTTTGCTTTTACATCCCGTTCAAGTGCAGGTACGATTCCATTGAACATCCAAGCACAGAAAAATTCCCTTGGTGTTGACACAGGAATCGCCAACATGTCAGCTTCATTTGGAGCGACAATTGGGCAAAATGGCTGTGCGGGAATGTATCCTGCCATGCTGGCAGTTATGATTGCACCGACGGTCGGAATTGATCCATTTACACCAGCATTTATCATCAAATTGGTGTTAATTATCGGAATCAGTTCATTTGGTGTTGCCGGTGTTGGTGGAGGTGCAACCTTTGCCGCATTGATTGTTTTGTCTTCTATGGGGCTCCCGGTAGCTTTGGCGGGTTTGCTTATATCAATCGAGGCACTGATCGATATGGGGCGTACAGCTGTAAATGTAAATGACAGCATGGTTGCCGGAACATTGACTGCACGAATCTTGGGGAAACTGAATTTAAAAACATTTAATGATAAAACGGCAATTGAAGATCCTTCGTCATTTTAAGCAAAAAAGGGAGCTAATCGCCATAACGTTGGTGGTTAGCTTTTTTTGGTAAAAATTTTCCTGCATCGATAATAATAAGCGAAACTTTCTAACTATAGGGCGCCGGAAATCGGTTATATTGCCACACGGCATGTCATTTTTCCGGAAGCGGATTGGGATGATGAGGCAGAGGTGGAGCGCATCATCGAAATGATTATGCATGGGATTTCACCGAAAGAATAAAATGAATCCATCAATAACCAAAAAAGGAGAATCGTGATGGCGAAAAGTAAAGCCAAAAAAATGAGAGAAAAGATGGTCAGAGAAGGTTATAGAAATCCTTCTAAAAATAGGGGCGTCTATGCCTTGGTAGATTTAAGAACAAGAAAAAGCAAGTCAAAACATGAAAAGCAATATCAAGACAAATACGGAGAGCTGTCACCCATGGATAAAAGCCAAATGGATGATAGCTCTTTTCAATATTTTTACAGAGGACTTAATTTACACTGAATAGTAAACACACCTTTAAAGCAGGTATACTAACATCCTGTATTTGAAATGACAGAGACTTATGATAGTTTGCGTTTATCTAAATTTAACATGTTTAACATGTAATCCTTGTTTATCTAACAGGTAATTTAGTAAAAAGGATTTTTTTAAATTTCACCCAAATATTGGTATATTTAAGGCAATATATCGGGGGTGTTACTATGAATGGTTTGCAAGAAATTTTGGAGAAATGTAAATATAAATATGAAATAATTCAGCACGAAAAACCAATTCTTTCAAGGGAAGATGGTTCTAAATATTTTGGGATTGAGGTTGGGCAAACCGCACCGTCACTAATTTTAAAAACTGATAAAGGATATTTTGTTTTAATCGTCTCGGGTAATCGTGACAAACTGGATTTTGAAAAAATAGCTGATATTTTAGGTTGTAGTAAAGTAAAATTAGCTTCTCCAAAGGAAGTTCAAAAAGTTACAGGGTTTGAGGTTGGTAGAGTGCGAATGGTTGGTCTTGATTTACCTTGTGTGCTTGACAAAAGACTTTTTAACTATGATTTTGTTTATGGAGGAACAGGGCAATCAACATTCACCTTAAAAATTGAACCACAAGCCTTAAATCAATTAAATCAGATAGCAGCAACATTCGATTAGCAAGAAACATTTTCCTTCCCTTAGATGGAGAATTTTGTTTGAAATTCTTTTTTGTCTAATTATCAACATAATTGCCGGCTTTGACCGCTAAACAGTTAATAGTAATAATAAATCGGAGGCAAAATAGATTGGTTGAACATATCGTATTGATTCAGTTTTCGGAATCACTCTTATATCATCGATATTTTTATCCCAAATAAAAAAGACAGAACATGAACATATCGTCCATCTTCTGTCCCTATAAGGGCATTGACTTCTTAACGGCTTTTACCAGATGTGACATCATGCGCATAACAAATAAAACCACACATAAGAGCACGGCTTATCGTCAATCGTACTTAATAGATGTGTTAACCGGTATAGGTTCGTCTATTTAGTTTATCCTGATTTTTCGACAGCCTCTATTTTTATCATATTTAGGCGAGAAGATTCCATCCTCAGCGAAGCAGGGTGGAGATGAATCGCCCTCGGATAAGGGATAGCCCTCAACTATCTCAATTATCTAACTAGTATTTTTCAAATAATCAAGATACTTTCACATGAATGTATGCTATAATAAAAACAAACGTTCCTGTGAAAAAGGGTGAGTGTCATGCTAGTTAATAAAGCATATAAGTTTCGCATCTATCCGAATAAAGAACAGGAAAT
>NZ_QCZG01000065.1 GCF_003097615.1 Pueribacillus theae | reverse complement strand
GCTGGCCAGTAACAAAGGCTTTCAGCCGTAGAGCAAACCACCCGTTCACACGGGTGGTTTTGATTTATCACGGCGCAGCCCGCCCCTAAGACCCCCACTTCAAGACTTAGGGAAATCAAAGAAGCGCCAGCCGGGGGCAACGGGCGCTGTCTCGCTTTATTTACTGTATCGGATAGGCGGTCCATCTGCTTAAATCCAAGTTCTCCTTTTTTACCATTTCTTTAGGGAAAATAAAGGTCCACGGTTTGCTTGTGTTCGCCTTCACTGTAAAATCATTCAGCTTAAATGAACCCCTTGCCACTTCTTCATTGCTTGCATCCCTAATCCCGAGGGGCACCTGTTCAAGTGTAATGCCCCGGTTATAGCCATTGCGGATTAAAACGGTAACAATTAAATTGCCGTTTTCTTGCAAATCTGCTTTAACTCCCAAGAAATTGACTTCATTTTCCTTTAATTCGGGTGCGTTCTCGACGATTTTTTCAAGTGCTTCCCTTGCCTTGGCATCAAGTGCCTTTTCCCATGATGGTTCGAGGTCAAGACGATGCTCCGTTTTCAATTCGAAGGCAAGCTTCCATTCGGTTGGAAGCTCGTCCATTTCTTCGACGAAATCTCTTTCGCTAAATTCAAAGTTCCACGGGCGGGCACTGTTTGTCGGGATGGTTCCAAGCCGGCTGAGGTCGAATTCCTTGCGCGCCAGCAGCTTGTCATTTGCGCCAAGCAATAGAATGGTCGCTTCCCCAAATGTGATGTTTTGTGTGACGGTGCTGCGAATGAGCCCCGTTACAGTGACGCTGTTGCCGCTGTTTCTGTTCAGTTCCATCCCATAGATTGAAATCTGGTTCCGTTTCAGCTTTGGGCTTTGGCTGTTATGGAACGCATAAACATAACGATCTTCTTCGGTCATGTTCCACTCATCAGGTATCGATAAAGCCGTCTCAATTTCTTCGCTTCCCGCTTCGCCTTTTTCCATATCGGGCGTAAGCACGTCTTCGGCAGGAATGGCTTTATTATTTTGCTTTTTCGATCCTCTTGAAAATTTAAACATACAATACTTCCCTTCTGCTTTTATTGCTCGATTTCCTCTTCCTGCTGCATCAGTTCCCTTATAAATTGGTTTATATGCTCAGAAATGCGGTATTTTATTTTGGAAAATAATGCTTCAAACAAAATAAATCCTTCTCTTTCAAACTGTTGGACGGGATCTTCCTGTTTATATTGCCTGATGCCGATCCCTTCTTTAAACTGGGCCATCGTTTCCAAATGGCTTTTCCATAAATTGTCGATGACGTACAGGGACACCCCGCGAACGGCTGATTGCAGGCGCTCGTCATCATAGAAGGCGCGCAATTGCCTAAAATGGGCATCAATCGTCGGCTGGATGGCTTGTTTGATGTCTTCCACACTGCTAAATGCATCTTCTTCAAACGAAACGTCGAAGATGAGCACTTTGTTTAATTGTGCGGCAAGTTTTTCAAGGTCGAGGTCTTCCAAGACCCATTCAACGTCACAAAAGGTTTCAATCATTTCGACAGGGATCGTTTCAACTTGCTTTTTCAAAAAGCTTAACACATTTTCAGCCGAAATAATTTTATTTCTAAATTCATAAATCACTTCGCGCTGCTGGTTAAGGACATTTTCGAGCTTGAGATTGTATTCTCTGAATTGGAAATGGAATCCTTCAGAAATTCTTTGGATTTTTTCAACGAATTTATGGATGCTTGGAGACGTAATGAGCCCGTCGCCATTTACTTTCAACTTTGGTTTTAACCGTTCGAGTTCTTCGGCGGCATACCGCTGGAAGAGTGTGTCTTCCAATGAAATGATAAACACCGATGAGCCGGGGTCCCCTTGGCGGGCGGCACGCCCTTTTAGCTGGTTGTCGATCCGTTCGCTTTCGTTGCGCTCCGTTCCGATGACATGAAGCCCGCCGAGCTCTGCCACTCCTTCGCCTAAAATGATATCTGTCCCCCGCCCGGCCATGTTCGTCGCGATGGTGATTCGCCCTTTTTGCCCGGCCAAGGAAATGACTTCCGCTTCTTGTTCAGCACTCTTCGCATTCAGCACGACATGCTCCAATTTCTCCTCTTTTAAAAGATCGGAAATTTCTTCCGAGCGCAAAATCGATGTCGTCCCGATCAGCAGGGGCTGGCCCTTCTCATGGCGCTTTTTAACTTCTTTAACTAAATAACGGTACTTGCCTTCCCGTGTCAAAAAAACGAGATCCGGATAATCGATGCGCCGATTCTCTTTATTCGTCGGAATCCGCACAACGTCCATCCCGTATACTTTTCTAAACTCTTCTTCTTCCGTTTTAGCTGTGCCTGTCATCCCTCCTAACGACGGGTACATGCGGAAATAATTTTGAATTGTTATCGATGCGAACGTTTTGTTTTCTTCCGTATTTTCGAGGCCTTCCTTCGACTCAATCGCTTGGTGCAATCCGTCGGTTAGGCTCCGCCCTTCCATAATGCGGCCTGTATTCATATCAATGAGCTTAATTTCGCCATCATCGACAATGTAATCGACATCGCGTTCATATAAAACATGGGCGCGGAGCGATTGCAGCAGGGCATGAAAAAGCGAACTGTGCTCAAGGTCAAATAAATTGCCAATCCCAAACACTTTCTCGCACTTAGCAATGCCTTCTTCCGTAAAGTTGACGACTTTCAACTCCTGATCAACGGTATAATCATCATCTGGCTTTAAACTTTTAATCGCAAAGGCGCACACTTTATACAGCCTGCCGCTTGGCATATCTTTTCCGGCAATTATTAACGGTGTTTTTGCTTCGTCGATTAAGACGCTGTCAATCTCATCGATAAGGGCATAGTGGTAGGGACGCTGCACTTTTTCTTCGAGCGACGAGACGAGGTTATCCCGCAAATAATCGAACCCGAATTCCGTTCCGACCCCGTAGGTGATATCACAATTGTAGGCGGCTTTTTTCTCTGAATTTGTCATGTCGGCAATCGTTAAGCCGACAGTCAGCCCGAGAAATTCATGGATCTGTCCGATTAACTCCTTGTCGCGTTTGGCAAGGTAGTCGTTGACCGTGACAATATGCACCCCTTTTCCTTCGAGCGCCACGAGATAGCTTGGAAGAGAGGCGACCAATGTTTTGCCCTCCCCTGTATTCATCTCCGCGACATTGCGGTGCAGCAAAACGAGCCCACTCAGCAATTGGACATTAAAATGGCGCAACCCTAAAACGCGGCTTGACGCTTCTCGAACTGTTGCAAAAGCTTCAACCGCCAAATCATGGATCGTTTCTCCATTGGCTAAACGTTGTTTAAATTGTTCTGTTTTGCTTTTCAATTGTTCGTCAGAATATTGTCTGTATGTGTCTTCTAAATCATTTATTTGTTTAACGAGTTTCAGATAAGGCCTTAATTCATGCATGTTTTTAGGCCTTTGCACAAGTAATTGTCTGGTCATAGAGTTTATTGCTCCTTAAAGAGTTGTTCAGAAAGGTTCAGAAAATCCGCAGCGCCAGGCTGCACAGAAGCTTATTCAGCCTTGCCTGTGCCTGATTCAGCCCATTTTTGAACGCGAACTTATAAATTTATGTAAATTACCATTCTAGTATAACACGAATAGGCGTGATATGATAAAGTTTGTTATGGTGCCAAAACCGCTGCGAAATCGAAAGGTTACAGGATTTGGCAGCCTGTTCAATTCGAAAGGAATGAACGAGTGATGACAATAGGAATTGTCGGAAACTACGGAAATGACAATCTGGGGGATGATGCCATTCTGGAGGGCATCATCATCCAGCTGGAAGACGCCTATCAAATCAGCCGGAATGAGATTCTCGTATTCTCAAACAATCCGGAGCAGACACGGCAAAAATATGGCGTCCAATCTGTAAACCTGTTTCAGCGAAAAAAAACGGATGCGATGAAATTCATTGCAACAATGGTACATCATAAACCGATTATCGGGCAGCTCGATGTGTTATTGATTGGCGGCGGCGGCATATTGATGGATCTTTATCGCAACGGGCCGATTGTATACGGAATGTATGGATGGCTTGCACGGCGCGCAAACACGCCTGTTGCCATTTACGGAGCCGGCGCCGGCCCGATTGAGTCAACGCTTGGGAAAATCCTTTTAAGATCGCTCGTTAACGGGGCTGAAATGGTGACGGTGAGAGACCCGAAATCTAAGAAACTGCTAGAGTCCATCGGTGTAAATAAACAGATTGATGTTATTTCCGATCCGGCTTTTTTTGTGGAGGCACCCGGGAAAAAGGCCCAAGCAAAGAAAGGCTTTCACATTGGCGTGACAGCAGTGCCTTATTGCAATAAAACGTATTGGCCGGTTGATCATACGGAAAAATACCATCATTATATACGGGGCATGGCACAGAATCTTGATCACATCATCGAGGCAAACCCTGACACGGTGATTCACTTCTTTTCGACAAAACATCCTTACGACACGGAGGCGGCGAAGGATATTCGGCAGCTCATGAAGCATAAAGACTGTACTGCTGTGCTAGACCGGATGCTTACCCACGAAGAGGTGCTGCAAATAATCAGCGGGCTGGATCTAGTCATCGGGACGAGGCTTCATTCTCTCATTCTGGCCATCGTCACAGAAACGCCGGTTCTTGCGGTGTCTTATCATCGGAAAGTACAAGATTTTATGGATTCGGCAGATTGCGGGCGCTATGTCATTTCCATTGATAAGCTGCACGAACACCCCCGGTTCTTTTTGGATCAATTGCATGAGATGCGCCGTAGCTGGGACGGTACACGTACTCGATTCAAGGCGATTTTGCATGATTTAAAAAATAAAACACCGAGCGGTATGGAATTATTGAAGCACATTTATCCGAAGCATTAAATAAGAACATAAGTTAGGGGTTACTGCGTTTATGTTGCGGTCGCGTTTTTTTAAAATAGTAGGTGCGATAACGATTATGAATATTATCGCCAGGCTGCTCGGCTTTGCCCGTGAAGTTACGATTGGCTATCAATACGGGACTAGCTTTCGGGCGGATAGCATTATTACGGCATTTACGATTCCGAACTTTCTGTATGTCGTCATCGGCGGTGCAATAACGACTGCCTTTATTTCTGTCTACAGCAAATTAAATGCATCCTCAAGAAATGATTTTGTCCAAACCCTCTTTTCCTATCTAAGTGTCGGAATCGGCGGATTAACCGTTGTTTTTATCATCTTTCCAACGTTTTGGATGAACCTTTTCTTTTCAGGGATGTCAGAAGAGGCATTGGCTTTAACGAGTAAATTGTTTATCGTTACAGCTCCGGCAACATTTTTCCTCGTCGTGTCGATGTTATTGACCGGGCTTCATAATGTACATGAGAATTACCGGTTAAGCACGTTTACATCACTAGCGTTTAATGGAATCTATTTCATTATCGGTTTCGGCTTGACGCCATTTTTGATGGAATACTCTTATTCCCTCGGGGCAACTCTCGGTTCGCTAAGTATGTTTATTATCTTAGTATATCAAATAAAAAGGCAGCAATTGATGCCGCTTCAATTTAAGGCTAAAAAACTGCCGGAAATCAAACGATTTGCCCGTTTGGCATTGCCGCTGGTTTTAGGCGGGGCGACGATGCAGTTCTATCTCATTATTCAGCGTATTTATGCCGCTCGAATGGAAGAAGGAGCGATTGCGGCTATCAACTATGCCTCAAAAATGACCCAGTTTCCGCAAGGGGTCTTAATGGCGAGTGTCACGACGGTCATTTATCCGCTTCTTGCAAAAGCGGCGGGGGAAAATGATGTTGGCAAGTTGCGTGATACGTATCAAAAAGGCTTTAGATTACTTACGCTCACCTTGCTGCCGGCGAGTTTATTTATGTTGATGTATGCGAAAGAAATCATTACGTTTATCTTCCAGTATGGCCATTTTAGCGAGGAATCGACGAATATGACATACCCGCTGCTGCAGGTTTTTTCTTTGTCGGTTTTCAGTTTGGCGTTAAATACGTACGTGACGCGGTTTTTTTATGCGCTTGAACATACGCTGCTGCCGAATGTGTTAAATATTATTTCTGTGTTTGGCGTAAATATCCTCGTCATTACGCTGACCATTGATCATTTTGGTGTTAAGGCGATTGCGTTCGGGACTGTTGTAAGTACGATTGTTAATATGGCCCTGCTCATTATTTTTGGGAAAACGAGATTAGATTTGGCGCTTTGCAGCCGGCGTTCCGCTGTCAATCTCGGGCTGTTCAGCTTGGCTGCCGCAGGCATGCTATGGTTGTTATCCAACGTTTCGGCCAATTCCGTTTTTCTGCCGCTTCTTATCGGCGGCATCGCTACGCTAGTGATCATTTGGGCAGGAATGAAGTTTGTCAAAGAATAATTCGAATGGTTAAGGAGTACTACAGCTTTGAATACATTGCAAACCCGTTTGTACTTGATGTTGTCGGGAATATTTTTCGGTTTTTTGCTTTTTAATGTTTTCGATGTGACAATACTCCCGATTAGGGAGATTGCGTTCACAACGATGGAATGGATGAAATATGGCGCTCTTCTCTACATCGGCTATATCCTTTATGAAATGCGCAAAGCGAGGCGGCCGATTTCGGATAACGGCTTAACTCCCTTTTACAGTTCACTTGGCTTATTTATCGTCATATCTATTCTTCTTCATGTCATTAACGGAAACTTCGATGATAACCTTGCGTTGATTGACATGCTTTTAACTTTTGCATTTATTGCGGCAACTGCCCATATTAGGTGGGAGGCATCCGCTATTATTTTGTTTGCTCAAATGAGCCTGTTCATTGTTGTTCTCATTTTCTTTCATTGGATGCTGTCAGGCATGCCGATGAGCGACTTTCAAAGCGTGATCAGAAACCCGAATATTTTAGGGGTGTTTTTGTCTTGCCTGTTATTTTTTCAGCTCGTCGCCTTCGGTGACGCAAACAAATGGAAAAAGGCCTTATATTCCATCGGGATATTGCTTGCCCTGTTCATGATTTATACTTCATCAGCCCGGGCTGTGCTGTTGCTTCTTTTAACTGTTATCGCTGCCCAAATCGTGTTATTCTTTTCCAAAAGAGTGTTCTATTATTTGTTTTATGCTGTCTTGGCTTTTAATCTGCTCTTTCTCGTTCTCTACAGTACACTCGCCAAAAGCAGCATGTTCACGAGACTGAATCAATGGTCTGTTGAAAATTTCGGGAAAAACCTTTTCTCCGGTAGGCAAGACATTTGGGAAACGGCCTTTTATTACGGTTTGGAGCGCCCCCTTACCGGCCACAAGGTTGGGATAACGCCCGATGAGTATATAAAAGGTGCTCATTTTGTCCATGTCCACAACCAATATTTGCAGATTTTTCTCGAAAGCGGGTTCATTGGGTTAGCTTGCTTCATCCTTTTCCTGTTTGGCATTTGGAAAGTGTTGCAAAAGAACCTGGATGTGAAAATTGTTCGCTGGTCGGCGTGTTTTTTCCTGGGGATTTTAATTTATCAAAATCTCGAAATCTCGCTCTTCTTTAATATACAGCCGATTGGGCTTTTCCACTGGCTCATTGTCTCTCTTGGGATTAGCGGCGTGCTTTTTTCCGCAAGCGAAAGGAAAAGGCATTCCAGCAAAAACTTTTAACCGTGTGTTTAAAGGAGTACCGAAGGACAAGAAGGCCGATGTCGGGCTCACCCGGGCCATTCGAACCGGCTTTTTTGAACATCTTCTTTAAACGGCGCTTTTTCATATGGTATAGTAGATTGATAAGCATTTATCGAATTGCTTCGATTAATCTACAGAAAGGACATGACATCATGGCATATCGTACTAGATTGGCAACGTTCATTTTGATGGATTCTGTCATCGTCAGTGTGGCGATCTTTATCGCTGCGTGGATTGCCTATCCGTATGAAACGGTGATTGACACGAGGGCGCTTATCATTAGTGCGATTGCACTGTTGGTATTCCATCATGTATTTGCAACGCTTTATCATTTATATAATAAAGTGTGGGCCTATGCCAGTGTCGATGAATTAATCGTTATTGTGAAAGCTGTCACATTGTCGATTATCGCTGCCGCGCTTGTCCAATTTTTTGTCAGTGATTTTACCATTTATAAACGCGCCCTTCTGGTAACTTGGATGCTGCATATTTTGATGATTGGCGGCTCGCGTTTTATTTGGAGAGTCGCCCGCGGCCATGATGCGGATAAGGACGGAAATAAAAAACGCACGCTAATTATTGGGGCCGGTTCGGCGGGAGCCATGATCGCCAGGCAATTAAAAACAGGAAACAACTCTGATTTGCTCCCTGTCGGTTTTATCGACGATGAAGAATCAAAACAAAAGATGCAGCTGTATAATTTGCCTATCCTCGGACAAACGAAAGATATTGGATCCATCGTTCACAAATACGCCATTGAACATATTATTATTGCTATTCCCTCTCTCCATCATGAGAAGATGAATAAAATTGTGTCCGTGTGCCATCAAACAAAGGTAAAAACACAAATTCTTCCGAAGGTGGAAGATTTACTGGAAGGGAAAGTGTCCGTGACACAGTTAAAGGATGTGGAAGTCGAAGATTTGCTCGGGCGCGAGCCGGTTGAGCTTGACATCCATGCCATTAAGCTGTTGGTTTCCGGACAAACTGTCATGGTAACCGGGGCAGGAGGGTCAATTGGTTCCGAGCTCTGCCGCCAGTTAATCAAATTCAATCCAAAAAAAATAATCTTGGTCGGACATGGCGAATATAGCATTTACCGCATTCATATGGAGCTAGAGGCCATATGTGGCGAAATGGATATAGACATTGTCCCGGTTATCGGAGACATTAAAGACCGGAAGCGCATGTTTGACATCATGGACATATATAAGCCGATCATTATTTACCATGCTGCCGCCCATAAGCACGTCCCGCTGATGGAATACAACCCGCATGAAGCGGTGAAAAATAACATCATCGGAACGAAAAACGTTGCTGAAGCAGCAGCAGCTTGCGGCGTCCATACCTTTGTCCTCGTCTCTTCGGATAAGGCGGTCAACCCGACCAGTATCATGGGGGCGACAAAACGGATTGCGGAAATGATTGTCCAAAACTTGAGCAAACAGAGTGACACCGTGTTTACGGCTGTTCGTTTCGGCAATGTATTGGGCAGCCGCGGCAGTGTCGTTCCTCTGTTTAAACAGCAGATTAATCAGGGCGGGCCGGTCACTGTCACAGATCCGAAGATGACACGCTATTTCATGACCGTCTCCGAAGCCTCCCGATTGGTCATCCAAGCCGGCACACTCGCAAAGGGCGGGGAAGTTTTCGTTTTAGATATGGGCGAACCGGTCAAGGTTGTAGACCTTGCACGGAAATTGATTAAGTTATCCGGCTATACAGAAGAAGAAATTCCAATTGTTTACACAGGGATAAGGCCAGGGGAAAAATTGTACGAAGAATTGCTCGATGAACATGAACTTCTTCCTGATGAAATTTATGAAAAGATTTATGTTGGACGGACGACTGAAGCGGACGAGCAGTTGCTAACCCATTTCATCCAGCATTTCTTGGACTACTCAAATGAAGAGCTGAAGGATGAGTTAATGAAAATCGTCTATGCAAAAAACGTGCTTGTGAAAGCCCATTAACACCTTTTGTTTATGCAAATAGGGCTGAACAGGACGCAAGCACAGCAAATTTGCTCCGGACAAGCTTCGGTGCCCTTTTGAACCACCTCTATCAAGTAAGAAACGGGGTCCATCAATGAAAATATGTTTTATGGCAGCCGCTTCATCCATTCACACCGTGCGCTGGGCCAATGCCTTGGCTGAACGCGGACATGAGGTGCACCTTATCACAATGCACCGGGTCGAATTAAATCAAATTGATGGGCGGGTTAAGCTGCATTGCTTAAAAATCCCTGCCCCTGTCGGCTATTATGCCAATCGATTTGAAGCAAAGCTCTTGATTCGCAAGTTGAACCCGGATGTTCTGCATGTGCATTATGCCAGTGGATACGGAACGCTCGCAAGACTCGTTCAGTATCACCCGACATTGCTTTCCGTATGGGGAAGCGATGTCTTTCTCTTTCCTTATGAAAGCAGGCGGAATGAAAGGATCGTACGGAAAAACCTGCTCCATGCTGATCATCTTACCTCAACAAGCGACGCACTGAGGATACAGACCGAACGGTTTATTGCACCAAAAAAGCAAATTGACGTCATCCCTTTCGGAATTGACCTTGACCTTTTTAAGGCAAGCCGCAGCGCCCGCCGCAGAGACACCATTTGTATTGGCACAGTGAAAGGGCTCAAACCCGTATACGGCATTGATCTATTGTTAAAGGCCATTGCACAATTAATTGCTCGGCTGCGAGAAAGAGATGCTGCTCTCGCCGATAAATTGCACATCATGATTGTTGGTGGCGGCCCACAGCTTTCCGAGCTGCAGCAATTGGCAAAAGATCTGCACATCAGCAGCATCACGGAGTTTGTCGGCGCTGTTCCAAATGAACAGGTCCCTTATTATTTGAACCAGCTTGATATCTACTGCGCATTGAGCCGGAGTGAAAGCTTTGGGGTCGCTGTGCTTGAAGCGTCTGCGTGTGAAGTGCCTGTTGTTGTAAGTAATGTCGGCGGGTTGCCCGAAGTTGTGGAGGATGGCAAAACCGGGTTTGTCGTTTCTCACGAAAAACCGGGCGACATTGTCGATAAACTGCTGCATCTAGTGATTGATCATGATTTGAGAAGAGAGTTCGGCAAATGCGGCCGGAGATTCGTCAGGGAAAATTATGCATGGGATGCTATTGTTCCGAAATTGGAAAGCGTTTATTTCAACATGTAACATTTCATTAATTTAAATTTCATTTGCCAAGCGTTACTTCGGTCATTTTTGGGGGAGTTTCCCTTATTTGTTACTTTTAGTACCCTGTCAAAAAAACTTCTTGAGTTTGGTAGTCCTGTCCATAATTAAAAGGAACATTCTTAAGGCAAGGTTTTTACATAATCCACTATAAATGAACTATTAAAAGTCATTGGGTGAAAAGAAATTTACCAATTTATTAGTAAGCGTCAAAATCAAAACCACCCGTGTGAACGGGTGGTTTGCTCTACGGCTGAAAGCCTTTGTTACTGGCCAGC
>NZ_QCZG01000064.1 GCF_003097615.1 Pueribacillus theae | reverse complement strand
TTCGTCCAGCACGACGAAAAGCGGCATAACCGCATTTCCTTTCTCATTGCTTACATCGACAACAAGGATATTAAATGTAACAAATAGAGCAAGGTTCCACAATATAGACTTTTAAAAACTCTTGTGAAATTTAATTAGATTAATGAGTCAATTTCATAATTCCTTATTTTAAAGAAAAACAGACCGGCAGAATTTAGAGACTACTAAAATTTTTTAGTTTTTTTGGTTTGTTGTTGATTTAACAGGACATTGATTCGATCAACAGCTAATTTTGAAGCATTTTAAACTAAGGTAACAATGTCAAAATGAACTTTGGCACGTTTCCCAGTCCGATAACGGACATTGTTCAGTTGGATATCCATTTAGATAAGCATTGACACGTTCTACAGCGATACGAAGTTTAAATATCGTCTTCCAAGCCTTTGATCCCGAGCTAGAGCTGTGTATTTTCTTAGATCCGTTGTAACTTTCACTTTATATACCTTTCGCCAAAGACTTCATTGGCTATGGGACAGTCTTTATTTCGATGAATTTGCGTATAAATGGGCTCGAAATCATACCCTGCATCCATGGTTTCATAACGTAAAGAGCGCAGTGGAAGACATTCATGGATGCCTTTTAAAGGAATAACTGCTTTTTCATCATTCAGGTTACCAGATGAAAAAAGGGATTGGAAAATGTACAGGCTCGATGTTCCAACATTGAAGTGGGCTTTATAGACATAAAAAAAAACATTTTTCCCTTCGCTATTCTTCTACGCCCCACTCTGGATCTTGGAGCGAAGATTAGATCACTGTCAAAAGCTGAAAAAATAGCTCCAATCATTAGGTAGGTTCTAAATAATATAATTCTTGCAGGTCAAACAATGCTCCTTGTTGTTAAAATAATCATAGGGAGTCATCCTCCAGTCTTAAAGTTGTTGTAACTAATCTTTTTCGGCATTTTGGGGATGTACTCCTCTTTTTGTGTCTCAAATGTCTTGAGACTCTAAGGGTTTAATTTATGAAATTGATTCTAATGCAAAACTAATGACTATATTTAGTTTATTCTCTTTTCTGTATTCCATCTACTAAAATAGACACAACTTGTTTAGCCACCAACTGCGGTTCACTTTTACCGTCCCACCATTTGGGAACAGCATTTGCTGCGCTGAAAAGAGTATTAATAAGTATTTTATTGTCAATATTTTTAAGTTGTTCAGGAAATTCTCTTCGCCAATCCTGTAAACACTGTAAATAAGGTTCTTCAATTTTTTTTCTGAATTTAATAATCTGGTTTTTAAATTCAGAAGGAAAAGAACGAATCGACATTAAGGTTGGACTAGAAAAAGGAAAATCCTCTAGAAACAAAAGAATGTGGGCCTCTAGCATTCTCGAGAGGCGTGTAGGCGGATTTTGAATGGTTTTCAGCTGGCTAAGCTTATCTATCGAATATTCATATACCACTTTGTGACATTGAAATAATAATTCATTTTTGGACGAGAAATAGCGATACAAAGCAGCCCTAGTCATCCCCACTTCTTTAGCAATCGCTTCCAAAGTTGTCTCATAATAGCCTTGTTGAGCAAATAAATTAAATGCTGCCTTTATTATTTCCCTTTTTTGATTCATTCTATTTTGATATATTCGTTCACTTACATCTTTGGGTTTGGTATCTTCAGAAAATTTATCAATGAAATCCACTGCATTTCCTCCTCATGAAGTTAAAACACATTTTGTCTAAAAACAAGGTTCAACAAACAAAGGTTACTATTAAGTCACAGAAATCTTACTCAATAGTAACCTTTGTGTCAATAGCACTGTCCTAGTTTTATGTCTGCTTAAATTGGGCTGATACCATGTTTTCGTGGAGGAAATTGCTTCGGTAATTTTTCAGGAAAACGTTCAAGTGATTTTGCAATTAAAAACCTTGTGTCTAAAGGATTAATAACATCATCAACACCAAACCCTTCGCCTCCCCGCATCGCCCCAGTTTGAGATTGAAACTTTTTGATTAAATCTTGTTTTCTTTGTACAGGGTTTTCAGCTTGACTAATTTCTTTATGGTATGCTACTTCAACTGCCCCTTCAATTCCCATTGCACAAATTTCAGCTGTCGGCCATGCTACCGTATAGTTAGATTGAGAACCTAAAACTATATAAGCAAATCCATACCCTTTTCGTACAACCACCGAAATTTTTGGTACGGTAATTTGTGCAAATTCAAATTGAAGTTTTCCAGCTTTTCTTACTAATCCTTCCGTCTCTGATCTGCGTCCGGGCATGAATCCCGCAACATCTATAAATGTAATTAAAGGAATATTGAAAGCATCACATAAGCTGACAAACCTCGATGCTTTAGTGCATGCGGCTGCATCCATTATCCCGCCCTTGTAAAATGGTTGATTTGCAACAATACCAATAGTTTTTCCGTTGATACGAGCAAAAGCCGTAATAATATTCTTCGCATATTGGGGCTTCATTTCATACATGCTATCTTTATCAAAAATGTAGTTTAAAACTTTCGACATGTCATAGACTCTATATAGAGAATCAGGAAGAACGGAAAGAATTGCTTGATCTACCTCATTCACTGGCTGCTCGGAAGCAACTCTTTGTGGACTTTGATTTGCATTGGAAGGAAAATAGCTTAAGTACTTTTTAATTTCTGAAATACAATCTTCATCACTATCTACAATTAAATCAGCCATACCGGTTTCTTTCGTTTGAAAAGTAGCCCCCCCTAATTCTTCCTTCGATAAATCTTCTCCCAAAGCCGACTTTACCAATTTGGGACCCGCAATACCGATTGTTCCATCCTTTACTATGGGAATAAAATCACATAACGAAGCAAAGTTTGCAGGCCCAGCAAATCCATCCCCAAAAATAGCACCGATTAACGGAACCCAACCAGACATTAATGATAAATCTTGGAATAACGTTAAATTTATTTCCCTCGCAAACTCTCGTGAATCCAATCCTTCCTGAATACGGTGTCCCCCTCCTTCCATAAGAAAAACAAGAGGAAATCCTGATTCTTTCGCAGTTTTTACAACTCGCTGTTGCTTTTCCATTCCCATTTTTCCAATTGAACCACCTAATACGGTTGGGTCATTGGCAATGACAGCAACAGTGCGTCCATCCACTTCACCGATCCCTGCTACAATCCCATCAGCAGGTGTATCTTTCCCCCGCATCATTTCCATACCCTCATGTTGAACCAACATTCCCAGTTCTATAAATGTTCCTTCATCAATGAGAAGATTTATTCTCTCACGAGCAGATAACTTTCCTTTTCTATGCTGTTTTTTAATAGCTTCGGATCTCTGTTCATCCAATAAATAACCTTTTTTAATTGACAGTTCATCTAACAATCTATAAATTTTCCCGCTTTCTATTCCAGAGTTACTTCTGTCTGTTTTTGAAGTCATTATAAAATTCTCCTTCTCCTTAAATAATGGCTTATTTCTATTCTATTATGTTTTTTATCTTTTAAGTTGTCATTTACTATACTCATCAAATAAGCGATCAACTAATTTGGAGACGGGAACAATATCTTTTACAGCACCAACGCCTTGTCCAGCTGACCAAATATTCTTCCATCGTTTTTTACGATGAACCCCGCTATTAAATTCGTTATACGATGGCAGATTTTCCGGATCCAATCCTGCTGCCACAATCGTAGGGCGTAGATAATTTGCAGTCAAGCCAGAAAACGATTTTGTTGTCATCACATCATCCATATTTACTTCAGTCAGCTTATCTTTGTATTCGGTTACCGCCATGCTTTCTGTTGTTGCTATGAATCGTGTTCCCATATAGACAAGATCAGCTCCAAGTGCTTCAGCGGCACGAATTCCTGTTCCATCCATCACACAACCTGCTAATACGACGATTCCATCATAAAATTCACGAACGGCACGAACAAAGGCAAAAGGATTGACCCAACCGGCATTGCCGCCAGCCCCTGCACAGAGTAGAATCAAGCCGTCAACACCAAGTTCAACAGCATTTCGGGCGTGCCGAAGAGTAGCAACATCGGACAAAACTATCCCTCCGTATGAGTGTATAGATGGAACGATTGCTTCTGGTGAGCCAACACTGCTGATTACAATTGGGGGCTGATGGTGCATTACGACATCAAGATCTTCAGATAACCTCTCATCACGAATGACCAAATTGACGGCATATGGGGCTGCCTCTGGTATCCCCACTAATTCATGAGTAATTTGACTCAACCAATGATCTAGTTCTTCACTTGTTCGTGGATTGATCGCTGGAAAAGACCCTATAACCCCACTACGGCATGCAGCAATTACAAGTTCCGGTCCGGAAACCCTGAACATGGGTGCTACAATCACTGGAAGGTAAAGGTTTTCAATAAAATTATCATTCATTAGTCTTATACCTCCCCACCAAGACAGATTTCACTCTTCTCGGCAAATTCCCGGTATACTTATGTTTGCATTTTATTTCAGTTTTATTTTTTTGGTGGTGAAATACTTTTAAATTCATAATAACTTCTCTCCTTTTCGGAATAATGATAATTTTCACCATGTCTCCAACAAACAGGTTTGATTTACTCCTGCTTGACTACTAAAATTTCATCATTAAAAATAAAAAAGTTACTTGTAAGTTACATAATTATAGTAACTCACGAGTAACTCTTTTGTCAATACAAGATTTAGAAAAGAGCAAATATTTAATTAATAATTTATTCATAAAACATCATGTGATAATGGAAACGCAATTGTTTCACCGTACACTACTAATGTACTCTGATATCATTCTGCTTTAGAAAACTCAAATTTTATTAAATTTGGATCACTTTGTTTACACCTGTCTTCCTTCCTTTTCCCAATACGGTTCTCTTAATTTATTTTTTAATATTTTTCCACCAGCATTTCTCGGTAATTCTGATATAAATTCCACACTCGATGGTTTCTTATAACTAGCCAAATTATTTTTACAATATTCAATTATTTCTTTTTGTGTTAATGTCTTTCCCTTTTTAAATACAACAAATGCTTTTAGTTGTTCTCCCCACTCTTTATCTGGAACACCTATAACTGCAGTTTCCAATATCTCTGGAAGTCTTTCAATTATCTTTTCTACTTCAGCTGGGTATATATTTTCACCTCCGCTTATTATCATGTCTTTTTTTCTATCTACAATATAAATGTATTCATGCTCATCCCTTATTCCTACATCCCCGGTATATAACCAATTATTCTTTAAAGTTTTTTGAGTTTCTTCATCTCTATTCCAATATCCTTGCATAATTTGTGGTGTTTGTGCAATGATTTCACCAGGTTCACCAACGGCAACCTCATCCCCATTATCGTTTACCACCTTTACTTCACCTAATATGACTGATCTCCCAGCAGCCTCCAAAAGTTTATTATCGTGCTTGAAAGCATAATCATGATCTTTTGGGGATAACGTTAATAAAGGGGTTCCTTCAGTCAATCCATATCCTTGCAGGAAATCACATTGAAATACCTCAATTGCTTTTGTCAATGCTTGAGCAGATATTGATGATCCTCCATACATTAGTAACCGCAAATTTGTGAAATTAAATTTATTCAGATTTTCTACATCTAACGCTTTATTAATCATTGTTGGTACTGGTAGTGAAAAGGTTATTTCAAAGTCTTGTATTGTTTTTAAGAACATTTCAGGTTCATACGTTCTCATAATTGTAATCTTTGTCCCCATGATAATAGACGGTAATAGCGTTCCAAAACCAGATAAATGGAAAAGTGGAGATACTATTAATGTATTATCATTATCATGAATTTTACACTCGATAATAAATCTAGTAGCTATTTCAAGCAAACTTCTGTGAGTATGAATTACTCCTTTCGGTAAACCAGTAGTACCACTGGTATACATAATACCAAAAAATTCATTTTCATTTATTTTTACTCTGGGTTCGGCGGAAGAAGCATTCCTAATTAATTCCTCATATTTATGAATATTATCGAAATTATTTTCTTCATTAATTAAAATAGTCTTAATTCCATCAGTATTATTTAAACTTTTTTCGGCTACGTCCATGTATTCAGCGCTTACTAGAAACAGTTTTGATCCAGAGTCTTTCAAAATAAAGTGAATTTCTTTGTCATTTAATCTAAAATTTAGTGGGACGACAATAACTCCTATTTTTGCCGCAGCATAAGAAATCTCAATATATTGAAAACAATTTTTCAATAAAATAGCTATTCTGTCCCCTCTTCCTATACCCATTGCTTCCAACGCATTTCCGAGTCTGTTTACTCTTTCATTTAGTTGCATATACGTCATTTTGATATTTTGTGCCGTATCTATAATTGCAATTTTTTTAGGATAACGCAAACACGTTGAAATTAAAGTTTGACCTATATTCATTCTGGGTACACCCCTTATTTATGACTTTTAGTTCCCATGGTCTACTAAAAATTTTTCCCATCTCTTTTTTACTTTCATCTTCAGGATCCAAGCAAACTGAAACATTGGATGTTTTTGAAGATCCCACGGTTTCTTATCCAATTGATTAAAAAATTGACTAAATAACAGCTGAATTTTGGGGAAGTTTTCCTTGTCTTGAACAACGATTTCAATAAAACATAAGTTTTCTAGAGACTTACCATTGCCTGTAAAATTAATTAAAAATCTCTCGAAAGGGCTGGCAGTCGCCTTAGTAATTTTAAGATGAAATTGAACAGGATGTGAGGATGTATAACTATAACCCTTTTGATTACTTAACATCCACGATCCTGAATTATTTCTCCAAATCCCTTTTACATTGTTTTTCTCAATAAATTGATTTATATCAACTTTAAATTTTTCATAATCGTAAGCTATAAAATTTTTCCAATTTTTTTGATAGAGCATTTTTACATCCCCTCCTATTGACAATTTTACAGAGATAGCTCCTTCTAATTTTAAGAGGCTAAATCTTCTATCGTGTATTTTAATACAATTAAGCAATTGTCTGAGCACGTTCATGAATTGAATTCATTAACTCCACATTTGTAGTTGAATCCGGCGAATTTTCTTTATACGTTGCGTTTGATACAATTAAATTAGCTATTATACCGAGGGGAAGTGCGATAATAAATTCCAAAAATGTAGGAATATTCGCTATTCCGAGGGAACCAACAGCAAACAATATCATAAAGCTGCCACTTCCAACAATCATATTAGCAAGCGCACCATATTTGTTCGCTTTTTTCCACCAAATACCCAATACAAGAGGACCGAAAAACCCAGCGGTCATCATGGCAGTTGCTTGCGAATATAAAATGACTAATAATGCAGGAGGATTGAGAGCTAAAATTGCGCCAATAAGACCAGCTAGGACAATAGAAATCCTACCGACTTGAATTAATGTTCGGTCATTAGCACTCGGAAATAACGTCGCCCAAATATCATTACTTACAGCGGCTGATATAGCAAGTAATATCCCACTGGTTGAAGACATCACAGCAGCAAAAATTGCCGATGCCGCTAATCCTTGAAGAATGGAAGGAAAATAAGCTTCCATAACTGCTATATAAGCAAAATCTGCATCTTGTAAAGCTTGATCCGTGCCTAAAGGAAATAAATTGAGTGCTGCTGCACTAACACCTAAAAAACCTACTAAACTAAAAATTCCGTAAAGCAATCCTGTATATCCCAATGTTTTTTTTGCAGCATCGCTCGATTTAGATGCAAAAATTCTCATGGAGATATGGGGAAAACATGAAACCGTAAACGTCCAAACTAAGGCAAACCCGATAATTGTTATAACAGGTGCACCCAGCGCTGTCCAAGCGGGATTATTTTCCATTGCTGCTGAAATCATAGTAATTGGTCCACCCAATTTTATAGCTGCAATAATTGGCAAAAGAATCATGAATATAAACATTAGTACAGCTTGAACTGATTCGGTCATAGTGATAGCCCACATACCACCCATCGATGTGTAAATTACAAATATAAGCGTTACAAGCAATAGAGTCCAAACATAATCCCACCCTAACAAATATTCAGCAGTAATACCTGCAGCCTTATATTGAGATATTAAATACAGTGAGAATGAAACTACAATGATTAAACCACCTATTAACCTTATTACTTTCCAGTTATTATATCTTTCTTTAAAAAAATCGACTAAACTGTTTAATTTCATAGCACCTAAATATGGAGCGACTAATATAGATGCTACTATAAATCCTACTACCGATCCCGTGATCGCTGCCCAAATGTAACTAATACTAGCTGAATATGCTACCCCTATTGAACCTAAAAACGAACCACCACTGGCAAAAGCAGCAAATGTGGCTAAAGTATTAATAGGAAGGCCTATTTTTCCAGAAGCAACATAGAAATTTCTTCTATCTAGAGATGATCTGCGATTATAATAGATTCCTATTAATATATAGAGTAAAAAGAAAAAGCACACAATTAAAGTTTCAAGAAGTTTCATCATTTACCCCCTCATACTAAATTTATTTGGATCATGGTCTTGGTTTTTGTCAATTTTCATCTCTTTTTTCTCACTAGCGAGAATAATAATAGCAACAATAGGTGTCAGAATCATCATAATTCCTTCAGTTGCCGCAATCCAAGAAAATGTACCAGGTGTGGGGTTCCAGCCCCAGGGTCCATAGATAAAAATTAAACTTGCAAAGCACCAAATTAACATAAACAACGACTTTTTCGGTAGCTTATACCACATTTTTATCCCTCCGGTATTTGGTTTGAATTTAAAATTAAACTTTATACTGTGGTGCTAATTCTTTAATTTTTCTTCTCAAAATTTTACCAGCAGCGTTTTTTGGTAATTCATCTATAAAGAAAATATTTTTTGGCTTTTTATAATTTGCTATTACTCCATCACAATGTTTTAAAATATCGTTTTTATCTATTTCTTGATTTTTTTTCTTAACTATGAAGGCGCTTACAACCTCTCCCCATTTTTCATCCGGTAAACCAACAACCCCTACTTCCTTTACCGACGGATTAGATTGAATTACCTCTTCAATTTCAGTAGGGAATATATTTACACCTCCGCTTATAATCATGTCTTTTTTTCTATCTACAATATACAGGAATCCTTCTTCATCAACATATCCCATATCCCCAGATGTCGCCCACTTTCCACGGAAACAATTCTCAGTGGCTTCTTTGTTTTTGTAGTATTCTGCTCCAAGTAACAAACCTTTCTTATATATCTCGCCGACTTCACCTTGGTTCACTTCATTACCTTCTTCATCCAAAATCTTAATTTCTATTCCGTAAAAAGGAAGACCGCAAGATCTGTTTTTCCTTAATTGATCTTTGGGTTTTATGATTGTATAGAATCCATGTTCTGTGGAGCCGTAATATTCGTATAACCCTGCATTAGAAAAATATTCTATTACTCCCTCTTTTACTTTTGTTAATAAGGCTGAGCCTGCACATACTAGGACTCGCATCGATGAAATATCAAAATTCCGTTTATTTGGAGTGTTTAATATTTCATTATACATTGTCGGCACCATTGGAGTAGCTGTTATTTTTTCTTTTTCGATAATGGAAAGAACAAGTTGCGGATCAAATTTATCGGTAATGAAAATTTTACCTCCAACACTTAGCTGCTGTAGTCCAAATAAAAATCCTAGACCGTGGTAGAAAGGTCCTGAAATTAATTCATAATCATTTTCTAAAACAGTAAATTCTATCGTCATTCTTTTCCAATGTTCTACCATAGATTTGTGAGTCGTTAATGCAGCTTTTGGATACCCTGTAGTACCCCCTGTCAGTCCCAACCAAAAATAATCATTTTCTTCAGCTTGGATTTCAACGTTGTGATCCATCTTTTCATTTAATCGTTTTTCATAATTAGATAAAATTCCATTGCCTATTACCAATATATTTTTCTTTGGAATTTGAACTTCCTCACTAATATCTTGAAAAACATTATAAAGATCTTCTGATAATATAATTGCCTTTGCATCAGAATGTTCAATGGCATATTTTAATTCTCTTGAAATAAATCGATAACTAATTGGGGCAACGATAACACCAATTTTAGCTAAACCATAAATAATTTCAGGATATTCACCACAGTTATTTAAAAATGTGACCACTTTATCCCCTTTAACTAATTCAAAATCTTCTTTTATTACTCTTGCAAGTTTATTACTTCTTTTATTTAGTTGTTCCCATGTTATTTTAAAACCGTCATTGCTTTTAACAGCGACTTTATTTTTTGTATCAAATTTTTCTCCAAAAAACTTTGGAATTTCACCGACTGTCATTTGATTGTGTTTAAGATACATATAGTACTCACTCCTTCTTCTAAAGGATTATTTGATTCCTTTATCTGTTGACCATAAACTACGTATATTCTAACTTCCGGTTCCGTGAAATTATTTCCCGCTGTCGGGCCATGCTACAATAAAGTCAACCCCCATGCCAGGTTGAAAAAAAGCGGTTCCTTCCGATCCGCCAAATATAGTTTTATCTATAGCTTGAGCAATTTGAGCAATCCCGCTAACTTGACCATCTGTCGCGTTTTTTTCTTCCAGCTCGGATATTCAAGATTTATTTAACATTCTTATCTCCATAAATCAGTCATGATCCTCTGGTTTTTCTATTCTCTCTAGCGTATATTGACCATTTCTGTGTAAAAAATCGTTTTTTCTTTTCCCCTTATCAATCTTGCTTTTTCTTTTCGTTGTTCCAGGTCAAGAATATACGCTTTCATGTTCCTCATACTCCTATCTTGTCTAAATTGAATTGAATATTCTTTGTGTAAATAATATTGAAAATATTTATCTTAGACTTTTTTCAACATCTTACCAATGAAATTTTCGGGAAAAAATTTCGGTGTATTCCCTATTAAGAGTTTGCCTTATACATGTAACATTCATCCTCTCTTATCAAGAATTCAAAATAAGAAAAAACTAACCCTATCTATTTGACAATTTTCATACTAGCCACTTTCATTCAACTTTATAAACGAAATTTGCAAAACAAAAAAGTGACTAATCAGTTACAAAAATATAATAACTCGTAAGTTACTTTTTTGTCAACAAAATATTTAGAAAAGATTTTATATTTACATATTAAACTTGAGGCTTACTTTCTTTTTAGGTTTTGTTAAGAAATTGTGTTGATAAAAGGCGTGTTATGTTGTGATTTTGCTTAAAGAAAAAATCCGTTTCTCAAAAGGTAAATTGGATCCTTAAATAGTCCAATATTCAATCAGAACCACCTTTGAGAACGAGTGTTTTGCTCTGTGGCTGAAAGTCTCTATTACTGGCCAACCCTTCAAAGGGACTGTTCGCCAACCGCATTACTTTCCCGACAATTCTCTAAAGGTTTACTTCTATCTTTTTCGTTCTCTTACCTTATTCTCCAGTAAACGAATCTGTATATTCCTTCAGACTTAATTGTTCTGCAATTAAATCATCTTGGTTCAGATTTTGTATGTATTCGTCAACTACCTTCTTAACCGTTTCTACATAAAAACTTTTACACTGACGATGTTATACTTACAAAATTCCATTTTGTATGTGCTAAACTGTTAACGTCATACGACATAAAAGTCCCTCCTCAAGTGGTGCCATCTCCGACCCCAAGTTCACTCATTTTATTTACAAATCTATCTCTTGGAGGAACAGTCATCGGATACTTTGCATCAGGATCAGAAAGTTCATTCAAAATGTCCGCAAACACTGCCCCTTGAATATGCTCCTTCTCATATGCTTCTTTTCCGGAAGAAAGCCTATAGGGGCCTTTTTTATTCGGTTCCAAAAACAACGTCGCATCCAAAATTCTTAACTTCGGATCATCTAATCTTTCCGCCAGCCATTCTGTGTTGACAATTTTCGGTACTTGGCTCACTGTATCTCCGCCTTTAACAGAATAATAACAGTCCATGAGTCCCACTAAAATAATTCCCGCTATGACAAATACTTTCACATTGTTTCACTCCTTAGTACAGGATTTTGATTAAGTAAATGTGTTCGTATTCATAACATCCCAAACAATCAGCTTTTCATAATATATATTATAAAAAAATATAAAAAGACAGTGTTCTTCTTTTGACAGAAGAGAGCACTGTCTCTTTCGCAAACTCATTTATCTCATATTTTCCTTAATATATCCCAACGCCTCTTCCACATGCCCCTTTACTTTGACACTTCGCCATTCTTTCACAAGCTTGCCTTCTTTATCAATCAGAAAGGTTGACCGATCAA
>NZ_QCZG01000063.1 GCF_003097615.1 Pueribacillus theae | reverse complement strand
TACGAAGGTGTTCTTAGGAATCTCCATCTTCAAATTTCGTTAAGAAATTAAGGTGGAGTAGTTCAATGTAAACATGGTTGCACGATGTTTCTTGTATGTATATAATGTTAATATAGTTTATATACATTATACAAAGATAAGTGTAATTATATGTAAATCGGTCTTTAATGACAATTAATGAAAGGGTCACAACCACTACTCTTATACTCTATAGAAGGTTTGAATTTAGTAAATACTCAAAATGATGAAACAAGAGAGGAGAAGTGTTCAAATGACAAGCACAGAAAAAACACGTCCTATGAATCTAGCAAAACGCTGGATGATCACCATTGGCATATTTTTAATTGTTCAATTGATCTTTATCGCTGTTGATGGCACTTTCCTGGAGCCAAACATAAACGACAGTGGCAACCTATTTGCCAGGATAGGAAGATGGATTTTGGATTCGAAGCTCTTTACTGAATGGATAACCCCTTATTCCTTTTCATTTTTTAATATGTTCATGACAATTCACGTTATTGCTATACTGATTCAAGCAGTACAGGACATTATTTCAAGTATGTTTCCAAAAAAATAAAGAAGAGGGATTGGCATGAAAATCATTATTTCCAACAGTTCAAAGGAGCCGATTTATGAACAAATTACAAATCAAATTAAATCGTTAATTTTAGCAGGTGAACTACAGGAGGGCGCGTCTTTGCCTTCCATGCGTAAACTTGCAAAGGATTTACAAATTAGTGTAATTACGACGAAACGTGCCTATGAAGAATTGGAGAAGGCGGGCTTTATCTATTCCATTGTCGGAAAAGGGTCTTTTGTCGCAGAGCAAAATTTAGAGGTTATAAGAGAGAAGAAGCTGAAGGTCATTGAAGAGCAGTTGGGTGCGGTTATAACGAATAGCAGGGAAATTGGCCTGTCACTTGATGAACTGCAGCAATTATTGAAGATTTTATACGAGGAGTGAAATGAATGGAAATTGTGGTTGAATTTAAAAATGTCACGAAAAAATTCAAAGATTTTTCCGTTAAAAATATGGATTTACAAGTGAAGAAAGGCTTTGTTACGGGCTTCATTGGAGCAAATGGTGCCGGTAAGTCAACAACGATAAAAATGATGATGAATCTATTAAAGCCGGATGCTGGGGAGGTTAAGCTTTTCGGATTGGAGTATGCGGCGCATGAGAAGGAAATCAAGGAACGGATTGGGTTTGTATACGATGGCAATGTATTTTTTGAAGGGATGAACTTAAAAGATATAAAACATATAATTGCACCAGCTTACAAACACTGGGATGATACATTATTTTATCAATATGTTGAACAATTCGAATTACCGCTTAATAAAGCGATGAAAACTTTTTCAAAAGGGATGCAAATGAAGGCATCATTGGCGATAGCCCTATCACATCATGCAGAGCTGATCATTATGGATGAGCCGACAGCAGGCTTAGATCCCATTTTCAGACGGGAGCTGTTGGTTCTGTTGCAGGAATTAATGGTTGATGATAATCGGACCATTTTCTTCTCTACGCATATTACAACTGATTTAGATCGAATCGCAGATTATATCGCTTTTATACAAAGAGGGGAATTAGTATTTAATCAGTCCATTCACGACGTAGCTGAAAACTATGCGCTCGTTAAAGGAGGAATGGAACTTCTGGATAGAGACACGGAAAAGGCTTTTGTTCATGTTCATCGTGCACCAACAGGATTTGAAGCGCTAACGGATAATATTAAAGCAGTGAAAAATATTTTCGGGGATTCGGTGGTCATTGAACAAGCATCACTGGAAGATATCATGTATTACTTCAAAGGGGGCATACAGCATGTTTAATTTAATCAGACGTGATGTCATATTACAGAAAAGGCAACTATTAATCTTTTTTCCTTTTATCTTATTCTTTATCATTATGGACGCACATCCAGCTTTGACTTTTCTCGTTGCCAGTATTTTTATTCCTTTTAATGCTTTTGGTTACGATGAAAAGGCAGAGACGAACATTTTATTAAATTCTTTACCTTACACACGTAAGGAAATTATCGCATCACGCTATCTTGGTGCTATTCTTTATATGATTTTATCCATTGTGGTGACAAGTTTAGCATTGTTTGTTTTCAATAAACCTTTTGCGATGGCTGATATTGCGATTGGCGGGGGCTTATTTTTATTATTTGCAGCTTTTACCTTCCCGTTATTTCAGATATTTAAACCAGGCCATATTACAACAGTTGTTCTCATTAGCTTTATCCTTCTGGTAGGCATAGGACCGCCTATCGTGAAGTTTTTAGCTGAACACTTTACAGCAATAACAGATTTTATTGTCAATTTATCCATTCCGGCTTTATATACGGGAGCGGCAGTTGTTATCATGGCAGTTTATGTTATTTCTTGGGGGATTACCACTGTTATTTACCAGCGAAAGGCGTTCTAAATGTTTTTTGGGCTAGCTGAAAAATTCTAGTCAACCCCGAAGATGTATGAGGCAAGAAGCAGCGATAACCCAAGTTCAGCCAAAAAGGAAAGCCACTCATTTGGGTGGCTTTACACGTTGTTGTTACAGTAGGTACTCATATAAACTTTCAAATCATGAAAACCTAGTCTTTAACCCCCTCAATTATCATAAAAATGTAATGAGGTGCAGTGATGACGAATAAACGGATATCTTTACTTTTAGCTGCAATGAATTCTTGGAATACGTCACCAAGACCAGTTATCGGACAACATATCATGGGCAGTTCTCCTTTTACATATGCCGCGTTTACTATGATGGCCGCACAAGTTGTGCTTGTCCCGCTTGGGAAAGAAATGCGAGATGAGCATATGCTCAGTTGGGGAGGATTTGGACTGGCACTATTTTTTTATATCATAATCCGTCTTTCCAGAAACATTCTTCTACGAAATTCCGATGGCTGAGATTGTTGGGCATTTTGGAGCCCTCATTACATGTCTTGTTTTTATTCGTTATTTACGGAGAGATATTTTCTTTTGCTTGTTTCCTATAAATGGTTGGTGAACAAACACGAGGAAAAAACATAAAAAGCGGAAATTCCCTGCGAGAAGCCACTACCATTATTATCTTTGCTGATTTAATCATGAGTTTAGATAACGTTCTTGCAATAAAATAATGTTCCCAATCCGAATTGTATCTTTTTCGGCTTGCGCCCTCCGTTACGTCATATGCTAATTTAAAATTATAATAATCATGGAGAGATGGCTTATATGGAAAATCAAGTACCTGCTTTTACAATTAGTGAGTTTGGAAGTCGCGCAAGAATAACGGTAAGAACATTACGGTTTTATGAGGAATCAGGGTTATTGGTACCAAAGCAAAAAAACAGCTCTGGTCACAGGTTGTACGGATTAGCAGAATTGGCGAAACTGCAACAAATTCAGTCATTAAAATTCTTAGGCTACTCTTTACAGGAAATCAAAAACTTAATTGGGAATGATACGGATGCATTTACTCAACTCGAAAAGTCATTACCTTGGCAACATAAACTCCTGACAGAAAAAAGAAACGAATTAAATCGAGCGATCGAAGCGGTAGAACGTGTTCAATTCATAATGAGAGAAGGAAAGCCAATCACGTGGACGGTTTTAAGTTCTCTGCTTTATCAGATGGAACATGAACAAGACCAAATAGAGTGGGTGAAAGAATATTTTTCAGAGACAATAGCTAATCAATTTTTTTCTCTTCCGAAAGAACAGCGGCAACAAGTGGATGTGGAAATGTTAGACTGGTTAGCGACGTTGAAACAATTGATGAAAGAAGGTGCTTCTCCGAAATCGCCTGAAGCCTTTGACGTTCTTGTAAAACTGACTGAATTGGCAACAAAACATGTCGATAACAAAGATGAGCTAGCGGAAGAAAAAGCACAAGAATTAATGGAATCAGATGTAATGGATTTTAAGTTCCCTACCTTTTTGACGTCGGAGGAAGAAGCCTTTTTAGAAGAAATAGGGAAATCGATGGAAGCATTATATAATGAAAATGAGAAAAAAGAAGAATGATCAAAAGCAGAGTCCTTGATTTTAGAACGTTTGATATCCATCATATACTTTCTCTTGAAACCGTCCTATGAACAGTTTAATTGTAAAGCTCCACTGCTTCCTTCAAAAAGTTTACATATTTAGCAATAAAGCCTTTTGGCTTTATAATTTTAATTTTATTGCCAAATCCTGCTAAAAATTGGAAGGCAAATTGAGTCTCAGGCAATTCAATTGTCGCAAGGTAATTTCTTGCAGTCACTTTTGTAACGACATTTTTTCCGTATCTCTCAATAAATTGATCTCTTACTGCAACATCTATCAAGAGCTGTAAACTAACCAAATTTTGTTGTTCGTTGTGTTGTTTTTCTTCCTTAAATTCCTTATCAGGCCTTGGGACAAAAAAACCGTCTTTTTGGATATTTAATATCCTCGTCAATTTAAACGTTCGATAGTCTTCCCGTTCTAAACTATAACCAAAAAGATACCAATGCATCTCGCTTACATGTAGCTTATAGGGTTCTACGACTCTATACGTTTTGTTTCCTTTTTGGTCCACATACTCAAACTTTAATAACCAATTATTCTCAATGGCTTGCTTGATAAATAAAATGTCTTCTTTGATTTGACTTCTTCCTGGCCAATCATAGAAAGTTAAATCAAGTGTTGGAGAAATAACTGCGTTGGTCATTCCTTTGATTTTTTGAATAGTCGTTTGAATTTCTTGATTCGTAATCAGTTGCTCAAAACCGCCTAAAGCTACGAGTATATTTTCAATATCTTTGTTATTTAATAATCGTTTATCGAATTTATACTCTTCCATTAGCGCATACCCTCCTTCAGCACCATATTTCGCATAAATAGGGATGTTTGCATAACTTAATGTTTCCATATCACGTTGAATCGTTCGTCTCGTTACATTAAAAAGTCGACTAAATTCTGATGCTGAAACAACTTCCTTTTGTAACAAGATCATAACTATCGAGATAAGTCGCTCAATTTTTTTCATATTCTCCTCCCATATACGACATATAGTTGTCGCCTATGCTCTATTATACTTCAAATATGAAAAGGAGGAAGTAAATGATGAAAGCAATAGCTTATCTACAATTTGATGGACAGGCAGAAGAAGCGTTAACTTTTTATGAAAAGGCATTCCAAGCAACAAGCGTAAAAAAGGTGAGATTTGGTGCTTTTGGTCAAGATCCAAACGCTCCATTAACGGAAGAAGAACAAAACATGATTATGGAATCTCGTATTGAGTTTTCAGGGAATATTTTAATGGTCTCTGATGTACTGCCTTCTATGCAAGCTGTGACAGGCGAAGTCACAAAGGGGAATACCGTCTTAATCAGTATCATTGATGCTGATCCAGAAATGAATAAACAAATTTTTGAAAGACTTTCAGAAGGCGGAACCGTGATCATGCCGTTATCTTCTACGCCATGGTCAGCAAGTTTTGGAATGTTGGTCGACAAATTTGGTGTAATGTGGAAATTTAATAGTGAAGCGAATAAATTCCTAGATAGTTATTAAATTTGTATTGGTGTGCTTATTTGTCCAATTGGGAAAAAGATGAAATCACCACTTCCCGTCAGATTACACCCTATTTTCAGAAGCTTTTTGGAATTTTAGCTGATTACTCCTTATAAATTCCGAAAGTGTATTTAAATATTTCATATTGGCTGTCACAAAATCCTTTCCCCAATCGTTTTGATTACAGAACGATATCTAGGAGGGATTTTTTTTTATGTTTAAATATGATGTGGCGATCGTTGGTGGAGGATTGGCTGGGTTGACAGCAGCTAATTTTTTGATAAGGGAAGGAAAAAAGGTCGTTGTTTTGGAAAAGTCGAATCGTCTCGGTGGCAGGGCGATAACGAATGATAAAAATGGAATCCTTATGAATTTGGGATCGCATGGACTGTATCTTTCAGGAGATGCCATGACGATTTTTACTGAACTTGGATTATCCATTCCGGGTGGGAATGCTTCTGTTCAAATTCATGGCATTCTCAATAAGTCAGTTCAAGTCATTCCAACAGATTTTTCATCAATGATGTCGTCTTCTCTTTTATCATGGAAATCTAAGTTCGGCGAATTAATGTTAAAGTTAATGAAATTAAATGTTGATTTCATTCCAGAAGTTAGCCTTACGGAGTGGGCTGATGCGGAAATAAGCGATTCGATGGTAAAGCATATTTTTTATTCAATCTGCCGATTGACGACATATACAAATGCACCGACCTTACAGCTTGCAAAGCCGGTATTGAAACAAGTGCAACGTACTTTCAAGGGCGGAGTTTTGTATGTTGATGGAGGTTGGGGAACGATTGTGGAGAAACTTAGGCAGCAGGCAATAGCCGCAGGAGTTGAAATATTTCCGAATAAAAATGTCGCAAAGATTGAGCATCATGGGGACTATCAAAGCATACTTTGTTCGGATGGAACGGTCTTTAACGTAGCTCATTGTATCGTTGCGACTCCTCCGAAACAAGCTGTGAAAATGATTAAAGATGCGGAACATACCTCGTTGGGTCTATGGAATGAACAGGCGATTCCTATTACGGCAAGCTCTATTGATTTAGGGTTGAAAAAATTACCTACTTCACGGCACCAATTTGCAATCGGTCTAGATCAATCGTTATTTTTCACAAATCAATCACGAGCAGCAAAATTAAGTGATGATGGAACAGTCGTTGTAAGTCTGGCAAAATATCATAATCCTTTGGAAGAAATGAACATACATGCAGATAAGCAGCAATTAGAATCAGTGATGGATTTGCTTCATCCAGGATGGAGACAAGAAGTGGCTGTGCAACAATTTTTACCAAAAATAACGGTATCGTATAATTTCCCACATTTGAAACGAAAAGAAAACCCGGGTCCGAGTATACCAGAAATGAAAGGAATGTATATTGCAGGAGATTGGACCGGACATGAGGAAGTATTGGCTGATGCTGCAGTTGCGAGTGGGAAGCGCGCAGCGCGAGAAATTTCAAAAGCTAACGAAATGATAGTGGTAAAGGAGACTAATCGTTTTGGAGACTGAACAATTGTATCAGACGTATAAACCTTTATTATTTTCGATCGCTTATCGAATGACGGCGAGCGTTGCGGATGCTAAGGATCTTGTACAGGAGGCGTTCCTAACTTATAACAGTGTAAGCAGCGAAAAGGTCATTGAAAACAAGAAAGCGTATTTATGCAAGATCGTGATGAATAGATCTATAGATAAATTGCGTTCCGCAGCTAGTAAGCGGGAGGTTTATATTGGGGAGTGGCTGCCAGAACCATTGGTAAATGAAGGAAGTGACCCTTCACATACTTATTTGATGAAGGAATCTATCTCGACCGCTTATCTCTTGCTTTTGCAGCAGTTATCTGAGGATGAACGAGCTGTCTTCCTATTACGAGAAGTTTTTCAGTATAGCTATGAAGAAATTGCAGCTATTATTGAAAAGTCATCTACTAATTGCAGGCAGATTTTCCATCGAGCGAAAAAAAGCATGGAGAACCGCCCGAAAGCTTCTACATTGGATTTCCAATCGATGAGAAGCGGCGTAGAACAATTTATGATGGCACTTCAAAAAGGGGATATTCATCAAATGCTGGAGTTATTGAAAACAGATTCTGTATTAATTACTGACGGAGGCGGAAAAGTAAAAGCTGCGCTAAATCCAATCTATACATCGGAGCGAATTGTCTTTTTGTTTACAAGTATAAGGAAAAAACTTCCTGAAAACACGCGGATGGAATTTAAAGTTGTAAATGGATTTCCTGGCTTTGTCATATTAATTAATGGCTATGTCGCTTATGTCGTCTCTTTGGAGTTCCGAAATAATAAAATTTGGCGTATTTATATGGTGGCAAATCCAGAAAAGTTTGCACACGTGCAAAATTATAACTAACGGTCAATACTATTCACCATATTGAAGACTTGGCCCCTGAAGAACAGGCTAAGAGAATTCAAGAAATGAAAAATAAGAGGGAATAAAAAGCGGATTCTTTTTATCTAATGCAAAACCCACATTTTGCGAGATGTTTTCGATCAGACTTTATTTCAAACCAACATGTATTTGTGTGCTAAGTTGTTTAAAAATTTATACATTAACCAGCGTTCGCTTATAACTAAGTAAGCGAACGGATGTTTTTCTTAAATAAAGGTGATATTAGTGTTGGAATTTTAGAAATTCATCGTAGAAATTTAACCCTCTAAAATGATAAAATTATTACCCTGATTTCCCCTAACTTTTATTGAGATTACCTTGCCTATTGGAAAGGGAAATGGAGAGAAAAAAAGAAAATAAACCAACCAAGGTAATGGACCCTGCAAACCAACTCAGTGAGGTATAGGAATAATGATTGTTAATGATTACTCCTCCCATTGCTGATCCTAAGTTTGAAAAAAATCCTGTTTTTACAGGGTTTCTTTCTAAATCAAAGTTTATAGCGTATTTTTAATTAAACTTTTGTACAAAGCCGAAACATCAACGGACAAGAACAGATACCCTAATTAGGGAATCTAGCAATAACACTTCAAAATATGTGGCATATGATGATTTTATAAACTATTATGAGATTAGTGATATAAGAGGGGTGGAAAAATATGTACCCATATCCGTATCCTTATTATGCTTATCCACCAATGCGTGACTGTTACAATATTCCTGATTACCAGAGTATGTCTAATGCATCCGGCTATACAAACTATTTTTGGCCGTATCCAAACACTCAGGGTTATATCGGTGCTATATTAAAAGATCATGGGAAAGACCCCTTTGTAGTGAATATTAACCAAGCTGCTAAGCAAAACAACACATTTCGTACCGCCATATGGACTGGAAACCATTTGCAAGTGACTTTGATGAGTATTAATGTTGGAGAAGCTATAGGCTTGGAACTTCATCCTGACGTTGATCAATTTTTACGTATTGAAGAAGGTCAAGGACTTGTTCAAATGGGCAAGAGTAAAGACAGTTTAAACTTTGTAAGACATGTATGTGATGACTCTGCCATTATGGTACCTGCTGGCACATGGCATAATGTAACCAATATAGGCAATACCCCGTTAAAGCTTTACTCAATATATGCACCGCCTGAACATCCATTTGGAACTGTTCATAAAACGAAAGCAGACGCAATAGCTGCCGAAGAAAATGAATCTGGTTGAAAAAAGGTTTTGAGTCACAACCTGCCGTTGATTACAGGTATAAGCCGAAAATAAAGAGGCGAGTCCATGTAATCTTGGGTGAAAACGGTCTCTTTTTTAAGTTATTTTATACTTTATAAGGCATCCGCATCCGACATCTGATCTAACTCCAAAGGCAAAAAAGCATATTCTCCGTCCTTAATAATCTCACATTTACGAACTGGAATAGGATATTTAAAAATTGGCCCATCTATTACTGTGGTATGGAATTCTCCACCTTCTCCGCAGGGGTCAATACCACGAGCTTCAAGCTCTTTCACGTATTCATGGGTTAACATTCGCCCTAAATCGTTCTCTTGCATTCCCAATGATAAATTAACAGTTACAATGATCGTTACAAACCCTAGATTTATGAACTCCTCGACGGCCTCCCGATGGTTCATTTCCCATAAAGGCATCCCAAGCTTTAATCCAGCATTCTTCGTAACCTTTTCATGCCAACAGCCATGAGCAGGCATATCTAAGTCTCCGGTTACTAACATTTCTGCTCCTTTAATTTTAGCTTTTTTTAAAAGGGATATAAATACTTGTTCATAATCTGTCCAACTTGTAGCTGCAGTATATACTGGCAACCCTATAGATTTAGCCTGGGCACGTATGAGTTCTGGAGGCATTCCATGGGATCTGGAACGTTTCCCTTCTTCCTCTAACATGACGATCAGTCCAATCGCTTCTCCAACCTTCATAGCTTTATATAGTGCTAAGACACTATCCTTTCCTCCACTAAAAGAAGCTATCATTTTATGCCCGCAAGCATTATTTTTCCAATCGATTAATGCTGTCATTCATATATCTCCCTTTATTCTAATGACTTTTTCACGATGTCTGTTATTAACTTAATATTGTTTGATTCAAATGTCCAGATGCAAATCACCGCTTGCATTTTATTTAATTGTTTGGGGAAAGCACTGGAACTATTGTGGTTATGCGTAGAGTGATTTTGTGTTTACTACTTAGGTCTCCTTACCCCAAGGCAGGAGGATTTTTCGTTGGTCAAAACAGGAAATCGGGGAAGAAAGCCCGAATACTTTCTTTTAACGATCTGACACGCGATGCAGGAGTCTATGTTTACATAATTGTGCAATACTATAACCAGTTTTATTTTCACGAGGAAAAGAGGGTGCTCCCGATGGCGAAATGGGACAACATGCTGTCCATGCTTTGGATGCTGCGCTCCGGAAGGAAGCTCACCGCCGCGCAGATTGCGGATAGTTTGGAGATCAGCGTTCGAACCGTGTACCGGTATATCGACGCGTTATGTGCCAGCGGCGTGCCGGTCGTCGCGGAATCAGGTCATGACGGCGGTATTCGCATTCTGGAAAGCTTCATGGAGACGCCGTTGTTCTTTAACTCCGTAGAGCTGAAGGCGCTTGTGGATGCGAATAAATTTGCGCAAGCCGCAGGCTATCCGTATACGGAGGAACTGGAAAGCGCGTTAAAGAAGGTAGAGAACGGGCTTCACGAAGAGCAGCGCCACGATCTGTTCCGCCAGACGAGCAGCTTGGACGTGATTTCCCCGGCGCGTCCACCTTCCGTCGTTCCGTTGTTGCGGGATCTGGAGCGGGCGGCGAAGGATGGGCGAACGATCCGTATCGCTTATCGCAAACCGAATGTGAAGCAGGCCGACGAACGTGAAGTTGATCCATACGGGCTCGCTTATGACCGAAACGAATGGTACACTGTTGCGTTCTGCCATCGTTCGCAGGCGATGCGGACGTTCCGAGTGGATCGCATCGCGCGGCTGGAGCCGACCGAAGCGCGGTTCGTAAAGCCGGAGCGTTTCTCCGCGTCCGCCTATTTCCGCGATCAGTCCGAAAGGGAACGGGAGGCGGACGGACCGCTGGCGGTCGTCCGCATTGCGGGAGAGCCAGACACGCTGAACGCGGTTTGCGGCCACTGGCATCTGCGCCACTATTTGACGGAGCGGACCGATCGGGAGGCGTGGTTTCAGCTCGATGTCCCGACGATGAATAAATACCTTCCAATGTATCTGGTGACGTTCGGCACCGCCATTTGCATACGGGAGCCGCTGGAATTGAAACGCCAAATCCAGAAAATGGCATACGGAATCGCAAAACTTTACGAAGACGATCCTGATTGAACTTCGCTGACAACGGTTGTCAGCGAACCCGATATATGATAGAGACAAGGCTGCAGCAGCCAAACGGCGAATAAAAGGAAGGTGAATTTATCTATGCTTCAACATCCGTATCAATTGTACGATTATCATGTTTGGGCGAACGATCGGCTTTTCGCCCACCTCGAGCAGCTTCCGAAGGATGCGTTCCATGCGGAAGTGAAGAGCGTGTTCCCGTCCGTGTCGCAAACATTAGGGCACATGTACGTTTTCGAACAGATCTATATGTTCGTGCTCGCGGAAGTTCCGAACGAGGATATTTTTCCGAAGATCCCAGGCTGGAGGGAGGAAGCGCAGGGCAAAAGTGTGGGCGAGATGCGGCGGCTGTTCGACGCCGCCGCCGAACAGTTCCGCGATTTGCTACGGCGTACGCCCGACCCGGACAAGGAGATGACGATCGAGCATCCGCAGTTTGGCCGTCTCGATACGCATTTCTCCGACATTCTGCGGCATGTGGTCAACCACGGGACGTATCATCGGGGCAATGTGACCGCGATGCTGAGGCAGCAAGGGTATGCCGGGGTCCCGACCGATTATATGTTCTATTTGCTGGATCGACAGGAAGGCCAGCGGTAAACGGGCGGCGCCATTGACCTGATGCCGCCGTCGGTCAGGCAAGCACCTCCGCTTCCAGTATCGTTTGGAGCGGTAACATGGTTTGCACTTCTTTGACAAATAAAAAGAAGTCTTTCATCCCGTTCATGTTGCAGGGATTCAGTTGCAAGTGGATGAGTTTTCCCGTTCCTGCCACAAAAGCGACGCGCACCTTGTACGAAGGGCGCGTCCGTGATAACGAGGATTGTAGCCGTTAGTGGCGCCTTCTTGCCCGGCTTCCGTGACGGAGGAAACCGTAAGGAAAAAGAAAAAGGATATTCCTTTAATTTGTAGAAGTAACAGAAGCATATGTTTGAATATATGCAAGTTTTAATATCATTTAAAACGGGAGGAAACTGAGAATGAACTCAATAAAAAGGGTAAACCATCAGCCCGAAGGAATGAAAACAGTCAATCCTTACTTAATGGTTGACAATGTGGCACAGTTAATAGACTTCATAGAAACAGTATTTGGCGGAAAATTAAAGTATAAACTTGACAGACCAAACGGAACCATTATGCATGCTGAGATGATTATTGGAGATTCTATCATTATGGCAGGTGAGCCTATGGAGAAATATGGGTCAATGCCGGCATCCATTTATCTCTACGTTCCAGACTGTGATGCCATTTACGAAAAAGCACTTCAAAATGGAGCAGAACCGATCATGCCCCCAACTGATATGAAGCACGCAGGTGAAAGATACGGTGGAGTAAAAGACATTTCAGGTAATATTTGGTGGATTGCGACTCATATTGAAGACTTGACCCCTGAAGAACAGGCTAAGAGAATTCAAGAAATGAAAAATAACTGGGAATAAAAAAACAGTGCAATTAAATGATAAGTGACACAAAGGAATCCTAGGGGGTTCCTTTTTTAGGGTATTTAGATTATCGTGTGGAATTATGTTGATTGACGTATGTTAAACTAAACATACATGACCCGCCGGGTCACAAACTTGGGATGAAAATGGTTCCATCCAATAGTTA
>NZ_QCZG01000062.1 GCF_003097615.1 Pueribacillus theae | reverse complement strand
TGAAGTTGCTTTCTTGGCAAATAATCCCGGACTATGGATGGATCATTGTCACAATTTGGATCATGCGTTAAGAGGGATGACGATGCATGTGGCTTATGAAAATGTATACACTCCTTTCGCGATAGGAACCGAAACGGGTAATAGTCCGGAATAGGATTGATCATGATTACGAATATTCCAAAGAGCTGGCAACATTCGCTTAAATACGGGCAAAAGAGCCGAGATTAAAAAGAAGCAATAAACTCTTGGATTTTTTACTTGAAATGGTTGTTTCGGCTTTCCAGCCATTACTTGAATTCGTCAGGTGTACGTACATTATTATCTAATACAGCGGTATAGATATCGAATCTTGTTACTTGCTTCCCATACTCGGGTCGTACGGACCAAACGGTTTTAATGCTTAAAACAGAGACAATCGCTGCCGGAGTAAGACGATCAGGCATCCTACGAATATGCTGCAAATCGGGTTGTTTTTAAGGCTCATTTACAAACCAAATATTCAGTTCCCATTTGTTTCTGATTTTGGACTCGTAAGTTATACCTAGAAAATAACTATCGGGATAGGCTGGTTCCGTGTTCCAGTTTCCCGTATCGTTGATGAATTTCAAATCCCGAACTTGCGGAGGATTGGACATCAATTGCGAAGCTATTCTGGAAATTGTAGCGATGTTCAACTTAGAACAAACGACTGTAATATCGAGGTATCTAATATCTCCTCAAAAAAAGAATTCGTTTTTTCTCTACTCCTGTGGCAGTGTCCGCCCAGCTACCCCATAGAAGAACAACTCCATCAATTGATCCATACTCCAGGGGGCCCATTCTTGATTCGATGCCTCCCAATACCGGCGCAGTTCATTCTGGAACATCGTGAAGTAACGCATCATCATTTCTTCAGTTTGATCCTTCCGTATATACCCCTCTTGCTTTCCAAGCGCGACAAACTTTTTAAAAAAATGCTCGATCTTCTGTTCACTATAACTGTCCATCATTTGCACCACCCCGCTCAACTTGGAGGATGAGATTTTCGGAAACTCATCCGCTAATATTTTCAAGTTTTTAGCCTCCAGCAGCATAATTTCTTTCGTCTTCTCAGGAAAAGATAACCCGGAATCTAGTATGTCCTCATACTGAGCCAGTTGCTTGTCCATCCAATTTATCAGGGAGTCGGTATAGAGCTGTTCTTTCGTACCGAAGTAATTATATATGGTTGCAGGGGAAACCTTCGCTTTATCCGCAATCTCATTCACGCTGACCTTCTGAAAGCCGTATTTGAAAAATAATTCAATCGATGCGCCGAAGATTTGCTCCATTTTTTTCTGTTTCCGTCGTTCGTAGCCGTTCATCATCTTTCACCTCATATGTAGTGTAACTAAAGTTTTATACCGATTCAATTAAAATAGTACAAAACATATTGAACAATCGAATTTGTCAAGATATAATAGTTTTAGAGTTTAATACTATATAAAGTACATAATTTTATAAAAATAAAACGATTATTGATGATGGGAGTGGCGTGACATGAGACAACTTCGAATTCCTTCTTTTTTGCACGATGTATTTGGTAAAAAACAGTCTGTAGCATCCATTCTGGCGATACTGCTTTTTGGCGGAGCACTGACGGCTGCGTTATATTACAGATTCCCGGAATTGACCGGCCATTTGCCGGCATGGCGCAGCACCCTGGCAATATTATTGATATTCGATGTTTTTGCAGGCTGCATAGCGAATTTTACGGCTTCAACCAGCAACTTTTATGCGGCGCGAAAAACAAATCGGGTTATATTCATTGCGATCCATGTCCATATCGTGCTTATTGCCCTTCTTCTCAATACCAATATTTGGCATTCACTGGGGATATGGGCTTATACGATCATCGGGGCATTTATCGTAAATAGCCTTATCGGAAAGCATTCGCAATTATTCGTAGCGGGCTTGCTTTTGTCTATTGGTCTGGGCTGCATACCTATGCTGCCGGGGATAACGCCTTATATGCTGATCATTGGCGTACTGTTTTTGATGAAAGTATTATTTAGCTTCGCCGTCGATCATTATGGCAAAGCAACACATAACACCATTGAAAAAGTATGAATACATTCATGGGTCATTATGAATATAGTGCCATTTCTTATATTTGATCAGAGATTAAGACTAGGAAAGGAAATAGAAAATATGAGAAGGGCATAAAAAATTCCCCGGAGGTTTCGGGGAATCACTTCCCCAGAAATGATCAATTGGGGATTTTAGAATTGCGATACATATCATTTAGAATTTGAAGAACAGCTTTAATGTCACGGTCATCGCTTGACAAAAACTGATTTATCAATTTTCCAGCGTTTTTTTGAAAAGTATTGTATCCATAATATCTGGGTCGCATATATGCTAGGTCCAACGTTCGGAGAGTTTCCTTAAAAAAATTATTGGAATTTGCGTTAATTTTATCGTCCATCCAAGCCGTACGATAACCCGGTTGTCCTCCGTTTTCAAAGAACAAACCTCGCTGACATTTTTCGCTCGAAACATATTTTACAAAGTTGATTGCCTCTTGCTTATGTTGAGAATAGGAGGATAAGGCAATTCCAACTCCTCCCAAAATGCTCCCTTTTGGCTCCCCGTTGTTAGCAGGTATATTCTTAAAGCTTAGCACATTGGGTGCATATCCCGGTTGTGCATAGTTTGAGTAGCCAAAAATTAATGGAGCATAGATTACCTCATCATCCTCCGCCATGAGATTTAACATTTGGATAGGATCCATTTCAAATGATTTTTTATAAATCACAGGGGCAAGTTCTTTTAGTAAAGTAAGTGCCTTTTCTCCTGCTTCGGAGTTAATTCCGATTGACTCATTCCAGAAATGTTCGCCACCTAAACCGGCACACAAAGTAATAAAACTACAATAAGCATGCGTCGGATTTAGAGGCAAACCAACTTTATAACCTTCAGGTAAAGAATGAATAAAGCGAAACATATCATCCCAGGTTTCAGGTAGCACCATCCCTAATTTTTCAAGTAAATCATTTCGATAAGCTGAAACTTGCGCCGCAGCATCAACAGCCAATGCCCATTGATGTCCATTCCATTCGTAACTTTCATAGCTTTTCCCTACACTGTTTTTCTTTTGATCTTCCAGATACTCCATGGAGAGCCATTTATCCAAAGGCTCTATAACCTTCTTATATACACCCGTTCCTATGAAAGGGTGATCCAAAAGGATTAGATCATACCTTTCCGCCAGAAGTTCTACAGGGTAATCTTCAAAATCCTTAAGTGGCCTAGCATCCCATGAAATATCAATATTTGGATGAGAACGGTGAAATTCGATACTAGCAGCTTTGAGTGGACTGACACCCCGTTCATGATCCCATGTCATCCCTTTAAGACTAACCATTGATTCACCTCCAAAATTCTTTCACTTGCCCAAGAGTTAAGTCAAAACGTTAATTTGATGCTTTCAAAATCGACCCGTTTTTTTGGTTTTTTTGTTGATTATTATTGATTTCATTCAGGCTTAGGTGGGAATTCTCTGGTCCTATTAAAGCGGCAATAAAAGGTAAGATTGAGAAAATCACAATTAATAGAGAGATTACCCAAGTATGCCCATTTGACAAAATCAGGACACCGCTTGCAATTGTAGGAGTTAAACCGCCTATAATCGTTGGAAACTCTCTGCCTACCGCAAAAGCCGTGTAGCGTATCTCTGTGCTGTACAATTCGGTAAACCAGGCAGCTTGCGCAGCAGTAATAGCCCCTTTAAAAATGCAGCTTCCTACAACAATGGATAGCACAATAAGAATCGGGCTTTTCGTATCAAGTAACCAGAAAAGCGGAAAAGCAAATAATGCCGACGCTATCCCTCCTCCCATTATAACAGGCCTTCTTCCCACCTTATCAGAAAGCAAACCCATCAAAGGAATACTGAAAATATTGACAAATCCCAAAGCAGTCAATGAAAGAAGCGTTAGTGATTCCGACATATGAAGGTTACTCACTACATAAGCAACCAGAAACGTCTGAAAGAAATAACCAACTGAATTTTCCGCAGTTGAAGTCATCCAAGCTAAAATGATTCCCTTTGGCGCTGTGCGAATTGCAGTGATGGTTGGGTGTTTCACTCTCTTTTGTTGCTGCTTAGCCTTTTCAAATACTGGAGAATCCTGCAATTTTGCCCTTAAAACCAGGCCAACTATAACCAAAATAATACTTATTACAAATGGAACCCTCCATCCCCATGCCATAAAATCGGATTGCGGTAACATTTTCATTAATCCAAATATACCTGAGGAAAGAAGTATACCAATAGATACGCCGACATACGGAAGAGAAGCATAAAAACCTCTTCTTTTTATTGGTGCGTTTTCTGCAATAGCAATGACTGCTCCGGCATATTCTGAACCAGCGCCAAGGCCTTGCAAAATGCGTAAAAATACCAAGATTAACGGAGCCCAGTATCCAATGGTATTGTATGTCGGAACAAGCCCAATTAGCGTAGAGGCTGTTCCCATCAGCAAAATGGTGATAATAAGCACCTTACTCCTACCAAGCCTGTCCCCTAAGGAGCCAAATATTATACCGCCAATTGGCCTTACAAGAAAACCAATTCCAAACGTTGCCAATGACAGAAGAACACCAACGGAGCCTTCAATGTCCGAAAAAAACAGTTTGTTGAATACTAGTGCTGACATTAATCCATATAAGTTGTAATCATACCATTCTAAAACGCTTCCAATTAAACTAGCCATAATCGTTCGTTTAAAGTTTTTTTCCATTTTAAAAAGCCCCCTTCGTGCTTCGATTAATGAATTGACCACACCTCCCTTTGAAATACCATTATTTACCAATGCTTTTGAACTTTTAGCATATAACAAATTTCAAAGAAAGGCCGTTCAGCATTAAAACAGCCTTGATTTTAAATTTTTTTAACTCCGTTCTTCTACTGGATCCGTTTCATTAAACACAACATTGTTCTTCTTTAACTCCGACACTTGTTCTTGCGAAAACCCGGCTTCATATAAAATCTCATCTGTTTGTTCGCCTATTAATGGAGGATAGTATCGAAACGTTCCAGGCGACTCGGAAAATTTGTACGGTATCCCAAGCAGTTTCAATTTACCCTCAGTCGGATGATCCATTTCTACAATCATTTCATTATGTTTAACTTGTGGATCTTTAATTAAATCGTTATAATCATAAACCGGGCCTGCCCAAAAATTGTATTGATCCAGAATGTCTATCCACTCTTTTGTTGTTTTTTGTGGCAGAATATCGGAAACAATTCTGTAGATTTCATCACGATGAATCATTCCGTCATTCCATTCTGTAAACGAACGTAACCGATCGTTGTCAAGAGCCTCGCCAAGCACATCTATCGGACCGATTGCTAGTGTCATATAGCTGTCTTTTGTTTTATAAACCCCATAAGGCGCAGTTAAAAAAATATTAGCCAAAGGTTCGTTTGTTCGTTCTGGTTTAACGTCTCCAGTTAGATAAACACTTAGCTCTTGAACCTGAAGATCCATAACAGCATTTAACATATTGACTTCTACCTTTTGACCTTTACCTTTTCTTTCCCTATAAAATAAAGCTGCTAATATTCCCTCAAACGCGATATGTGCTGCCGTTGCATCACTTACATACATGCCTAAAGGCAAAGGAGGATCGTTCTTTGTCCCAGTATTCCACATCGCACCACTGTATCCTTGAAGAATTAGGTCTTGGCCCGGTCGTTTGGCATAGGGTCCCGTTTCCCCATATCCTGAAATTGAACAATAAACAATTTGTTCATTTATTTCTGATACACTTTTATAATCAATATTTAATCGTTCAGCAACCCCCGGTCGAAAGTTATGAATAATCACATCTGCTTTTTTAATTAGTCGCTTCATAATTTCCTTACTTTCTTCGGTTTTCAAGTTTATGGATAAACTTCTTTTATTTCGATTAAAAGAAATAAAAGAAGAATTTAATTTGTTCACCCAAGCATTTGCAGCTGGCCGAGTTCGGTGCCATTCGCCATCCCCTGTCGGTTCAATCTTTATAACTTCAGCGCCCATATCACCTAATTTTTGAGCTGCAAAAGGCCCCGACATCGCTAATGAAAAATCTAAAACTTTAATCCCGTCTAATGCTCCACTATCTTTCATCATTCTTTTCTCCTCCATTGTACATTTTGTTATTTTTCTTTAACCTGCCGCTTTTCAATCATTTGAAGATCGTGAATAATGGCAACGGATTCATTTTTTTGATTCTTAACCTTATATTCAAATGTGACAACGCCAAACTCTTCGTTGCGTTCTTTCTTGTCAAGAACTTTCACCTCAAGAAAAATCGTATCTCCAGGACAAACCGGTCTTAAGAAACGGATTTTATCATACCCATAATGTGCTATTTTTAGCCGTTGTGAAACGACATCTCTTAATACAAATCCATCAACAATTCCAATCGTTAAAGCACCCGGTACAACAATTTTTCCAAAAGGGTGTTGTTTGCAATACTCGGCATCCACATGCGCAGGATGACTGGCGTCCGTTGCCCCAAAAAACATTCGAATATCCGAATCTGTAACAGTTCTTCCTGTTGTTGTAAAAATTTCTCCAACATTATAATCGTCCCAGTAACGATCTACTCCCATAAAAAACACTCCTTTTTTCGTATATATGAAATTAAAATCATATATATGTTTTATTGTTATTTCTAAATTACAATAGATCCAACTGGCTGTCAATAGGAAATGGCAGGGAATTACCCTTTGGAAATAAAGGGATTAGACGTTTTCCCTATTCTTTTAAAAGAGTTGTTGCAAACTAAATTAAGATAAGTTATCTTTATATTTGGTGTATAATTCATATATATAAAACGAAAAGGAGTTGAGTCAGTTGAAAAACCAAAAGCCAAAGAGTATCGTCCCGTCAGTTAATAAAGCAATCGATATTATTTTGTTACTTAGCCAAAGTCCTGATCTTTCAATGAAAGAAATTGCAGAGACACTTGAGTTACCCTCAAGCACATGCTTCAATATACTCACAACGTTAGAATACAGAGGATTCATAAAGAAAAATGACAAATCGCTTGGCTATAGTTTAGGCCTGTCTATCATGAGGCTTGGTTTACAAGTTTACGAAAACATAGACATACGGAAAATCGCACTCCCTATTATGAAAGAGTTAACATCCATCCATAATGAAACTTGTTATTTGGCTACATTAGCTCCTTCAAAGTTAGAAGGATTCATTATCGAACGTGTTGAAAGTTCAAAGACATTAGTCGTCCTCTTGCCAGTTGGAGATAAAGTCCCTTTATATGCCACCGCAACAGGGAAATCACTTTTATCTGGATTTTCTGAGGAAGACCTTACTTTTTATTTAAACAATGTAGAATTGTCAGCTTTTTCTACGAAAACCATTATTACTGAAGAACAATTAAGAGAGGAATTAGAACAGATTCGAAGAAAGGGATATGCAACTACGCATAACGAACTGGGTGACGGAGCCAGTGCTATTAGCTGTCCTATTAAAGATTATGAAGGTAATATAATAGCAGCTATTAGTTTGTCAGGCCCAACTCAAAGGATGGTTACCCAATTCCCAGCAATGATACAGGATGTTCAAGAGGCTGCTAATAAAATTTCCAGATCACTGCAATAGAAAACATTTCGATAAAAAGCATAAGAAAGGGGATTCCAAGTTTATTAATACCATTTGGAATCCCCTTCAAATTAACTCAACTTTCTATTCACTTCGCCGCCATTATTACGGCTTAACAAAAACCGTTTTGATTGAGGTGAAGAATTCCTTGGCAGCTTCTCCTTGTTCCCGAGAACCTGAACTTGAATCTTTCATGCCGCCAAACGGAGCCTGCAGCTCTACGCCAGCTGTTTCAAAGTTCACCCGAACCAATCCGGCGTCGATCTCATCAATAAACTCAAAGGCGTTCTCAATATTTTTTGTAAAAATTGAAGCACTGAGACCGAATGATACATCGTTTGCCAGTTCCAAAGCTTTTTGAATCGTATCAACCTTAATCAGGGCTAATACAGGACCGAAAATTTCTTCCTGGGCAATGGCCATATCAGATTTGACGTTTTCAAAGATTGTCGGCTCGACGAAATATCCGTTTTGTAATTCAGGATCTTTTGGTCGATTTCCGCCTAACACGAGTGTTGCACCTTCTGCTTTCCCTTTTTCAATGTAAGAAAGCACGGTATTTAATTGGCCTTCGTTCGCACTGGGACCCATATACACATTTTCTTTCATCCCATCGCCTAACGTAAGCTCTTTTGTCCTTGCTATCAATCTTTCTTTGAAACGTTCATAGATTCCTTCCTGTACAATCACCCGGCTCGTTGCCGTACATTTCTGCCCGGTGGAACTGAGACCTCCGCTAATTGTCGCTTCAACAGCCGCATCCACATCTGCATCATCCGCAATGATAATCGGGTTTTTACCGCCCATTTCCAACTGATATTTTGCTCCTCTGGCAATCGCACCTTCGGCTACTAGCTTTCCTGTTTGGTTCGATCCCGTAAAAGAAATGCCGTTAATATCCGGATGGTGAATCATCCTGTTGCCAACAACCGAACCTCTTCCCGTAACCAGGTTCACAACACCGGCAGGAAATCCGGCTTCTTCCATACATTCAATAACTTTGACCGCTGTAACAGCCGTGTCCTCGGCTGGTTTGATCACAACCGTGTTTCCATAAATCAATGCAGGTGCCATTTTCCAAATTGGTATGGCCACTGGGAAATTCCAAGGTGTAATAAGTCCGACAACACCTAAAGGTACGCGATCTGTATACATGAGTGCCTTGCTGTCAGTCGCAGGGATGACATCACCTGTTTTACGCATGCCTTCTCCGGCATAATAACGTAAAATGGCGATTCCTCTTGCTGTTTCACCTTTGGCTTCAGGAAAAGTTTTTCCCATTTCCCTTGTCATCGTTTCCGCAATTTCATCCAAACGGCTTTCCATTATATTCGCTGCTTTGTACAGATAATTCCCTCTGGCAGCACCCGTCAGCTTTCGCCAGCTTTTTTTTGCCAGTTTCGCTGCTTCAACTGCCTGATCCACGTCTTCCTCTGAAGATATTTGCACATATCCTACAATCTCATCTTTGTTTGCAGGGTTTGTACTTGGCTTGACCTTTTCCGTAGAAGAACTCAGCCACTTTCCACCAATAAAGTTTTTGTAGGTTTTTACAGTTTCCTGAACGGTCATTTTTTAATCACCTTTCCTTATTAATAATTGCTATTAAACCAACCTATGATGGTTGTTGAACCTGGCTTTTTACGGGATTATTCAAAATGCCGATTCCCGGGATTTCAATTTCAATCCTGTCCCCATCTAATAAAGTAAAATCATGTGGAGGAACAATACACGTTCCCGTTAAAAGAACCGTGCCGTCAAATACTGTATTCTCCCTGACAAGATACGAAACAAGTTCCCCGAGTTCCCGCTTCAACTGGCTCGTACTTGCCGAATCTTCGAATACCTTTGACCCCCCACGATAAATTCGGCAGATGATTTGAAATTGATAAGGATCATCGACGGTTTCCGCCAGACGAATCGCGGGACCGATAGAACAAGAATTTTTCCAAATTTTCGCTTGAGGAAGATAAAGAGGATTTTCCCCTTCAATATCACGGCAACTCATATCATTACCGATAGTGTATCCTATGACTTCCCCTTCGCGGTTCAAAACCATGCCCAATTCCGGCTCTGGGATCTGCCAATTGGAATCGCTTCTTAAATAAACCTCCTTGTCCGGCCCAATCGTACGAGCCGCCGAAGATTTAAAAAAAAGTTCCGGTCTCTCTGCATCATACACTTTGTCGTAAAAGGTTGAGGCGTTTAATTTGCCGCCGGTAGCTTCATAGTTTCTTTCATCACGGCTTTTTTCATACGTTACGCCTGCTGCCCAAACTTCAGGCGCTTCGATTGGAACGAGTAATGTGAGGTCTTTAAGCTCAGCTTCCAAAGGAAGTGACAGTTGAATGAATTCCTGAACTAGAGCCAGGGCTGTCACATTTTTTTGTTTCGCTTTCTCTACCATTGTTAACAGGTCTTTGTAAGGCAGCTCAAATACTTGGTTTTCGTCAGTGAGAGCCGCCAATTGCGGCGTGCCATTTCCATTTAAAAAACGAATAATCCGCATGCTCATCCTCCATTTGTTTTATAATATAGAACGACGTTCTTGAAAAAGTATAAAAAAAAATTTAACTGCTTAAAACTTTATGCTGATACCCCATTTGTCTTGAAATATCATCCCCCACCTGCTTTAATTTTGGAACAATCTTATCTATTTCTTCATCATTGAGACGAGGTGAAGGCATGGAAATACTTACCGCCGCAATAACCTCTTCCAAATGATTCCGAATTGGAACAGCGATGCAAGACACTGCAGGCTCGTTTTCTTCGCGATCGATGGCATATCCTTCTTTTTTTACCTGATCCAATTCTTTCAGAAAATCTTTTTCGTTTGTGATTGTATTAGGTGTTTGCTTCTTATAAATATATCCTTTCAATATCTGCTTTAATTCTTCTTTCTTTTTAAAAGCAAGTAACACTTTACCTACGGAGCTGCAATGTAAAGAAACTCTTCTTCCGACTCGTGAGTACAAAATCGTTGCCGAGGTCCCTTCCACCTTATCGATATAGACGCCTTCATTCCCATCCTGGATCACAAGATGAAGTGTATACCCCGTTTTCATTGAAAGTTCAAGCAAATACTTTCTCGCAACGGTGCGAATGTCCAAGTGACTGGTGACAAGATTCCCCCGTTCCAACAACTTCATCCCGAGCTTGTACTTGCCGCCGTCCTCATCCTGATCAATATAATGATGCTTTTGAAGGGTCTTCAAAAGGGAATGTACCGTACTCTTATTCAACCTCATCAGACTGCTGATTTCTGTAATTTTCAACTCTGTCGTATGTTCGTCAAACAAATCCAAGATACGAAGAGCCCTGTCTACAGACTGAATAATTGGCATAAGCATCCCATTCCTTGTTTTATATTATAAAACTAAGTTTTGAATAATGACTTTAAGTTAATATTACTAAAAATGAAAACACCCTGTCAATTGATTTAAACAAAAATATGAGTCTATCAAAATTGCCGAAGCAATCTCCTATTCTGTCCATTAAAGAAACTGAAAAGTTGGCAAGACCCGCATTTGGATTATTTATCTAAAAAAATGACTGATGTGGTCCTTGTGATGATGTGATTTGCACCAGGTATGCGGATAAAGTTAATATTGGGGACTTTCTCATATAACTTGAGACGCCAATTCTGTTTCGCAAAGCGATACCCTTAATTTTAAGGGGATATAAATGCCCCACCAATTACTTATATATCTCGGAAGTAATACATAAGATGGGTTAAAAGCTTCATATCTGTTTCGGAAAATGATGAAAGCCCCTTATCAATATTGAAGAAATGTCAATTATATGCAGACAGAAGTCCGAGGTTGCACATTCTGCGAATGTCGGGAGTCTATCTATATAGAAGGAGGACGCCAATATGGGAAAGAAATTCCCAAGTTTTACTTCTCCGCATTTTTTAAAACAACATATCCTTGATACGGTTAACTTTTATGCACCTAGATGTATAGATAACGTTAACGGTGGATATATAAACTGCTTTCTTGATGATGGAACAATATGTGATTTTGAAACAAGGCAGCTTGTAGGCCAAGCAAGATTTGTGTATGTTTTCAGTGTGGCATGGATGCTGAGTCATTCGGAAGAATACCGGCGGAAGGCAGAGCACGGAATTTCATTTCTATGGTATCATCAACGAGACCATACGCACGGCGGGTATTATTGGAAATTGAAGGGCCAGGCCGTAACTGAATCAACGAAAAAAGCCTACGGCCATGCTTTTGTTCTGTTGGCCGCCGCTACGGCAGCCAAAGCGGGAATATCGTCCGCTGTTCCCATGATAGCCGATACATTCGATGTATTGGAACGCTATTTTTGGAGAGAAGAAGATGGGCTTTACCTCGATGAAATGTCATTTGACTGGTCCAAAATATCGCCTTACCGCGGTCAGAACGCCAATATGCATCTATGCGAAGCAATGATGGCGGCGTATGAAGCAACCGGAAATAAACTTTATCTTGAGCGGGCGAAGCGCATTGCTGAATCGGTGATGTTTCGTCTTCTTTCTCAATCAGGATCTCTCATTTGGGAGCATTACTATGAAGACTGGACAATCAACTGGACCTACAACTATGGTAATACAAAAAGCGAACTGCGTCCCTATGGGTTTATTTTTGGCCATTCGATTGAATGGAGCAAGCTGTTGTTGCGTCTTGAGCAGCTTGATCCTAGCGGTTGGCGTGTACCAAGAGCAAAATCCTTATTTCAGAACGCTCTATGCTTAGGTTTAAATCGTGAGTATGGAGGCATTTGCTTTAGCATGGCTCCCAATGGAATCATCATCGATTTTAACAAATATTACTGGGTCATGGCAGAGGCATTAGGGGCATCGGCCCTGTGGGCAGTGTTCAATCGTAGCGAACCGCACTTGTATAATGACCTATTTGCCTATATCTGGACATATTTTGTCGATCAAGAAAGAGGGGGGTGGTATCAGCTGTTAAATAATACGAATCACCGTTACAGCAATATAAAAAGCCCCCCTCCCAAAACAGATTATCATCCCATTACGAATTGCCTCACCGCATTAACCTGTTTTTCTAATCACAATTACGAAGCGACAAAACCACCACCGTTAACATGAATAGTCTGACCCGTAATATAAGAACCGTCACTTGAAGCAAGCAAGACATAGACAGGGGCCAGTTCGTATGGCTGACCGGCTCGTTTCATTGGCACGTCGTTCCCAAACGTTTTAACCATATCAGGTGAAAAGGTCGCGGGAATCAGCGGCGTCCAAATCGGTCCAGGAGCAACAGCGTTCACCCGAATGCCCTTGTCGACAACGTTATTTGCAAGCGCCCGTGTAAAGCTTACAATCGCTCCTTTCGTCGTCGTATAATCGATCAAATCCTTTCGGCCAATATACGCATTAATTGAAGTTGTATTAATGATACTGCCTCCTGCAGTCATATGAGGAAGCGCCGCCTTTGTCATGTAAAAAAAAGGATGGATATTTGTGTCGAATGTTGTATGCCACTGTTCATCGCTTATATCCAAAAAACGATTTTGAATAAATTGAACCGCTAAATTATTGACTAGAACGTCAATTCTGCCAAACGTTCCGAGCGTACGGGAAATCACCTCCTTGCAGTGCTCTTTACTGCGCAAATCGCCTGGAACCAAAAGACATCGTTGACCCAATTTCTCAATGGCTTGCTTTGTTTCTATAGCATCTGCATGTTCATCAAAATAGGCTAGGACTAGATTTGCCCCTTCTTTCGCAAACGCTACCGCTACAGCTCTGCCAATTCCACTGTCGCCCCCGCTGATGATTGCCACCCGGCCCTTCATTTTTCCAGTTCCAATATAGTGAGGATTATCATAGATCGGCCGGGGAATCATTAAATATTCCAATCCCGGCTGTCTGGCTTGCTGTTGGGGCGGAAAGGCAATTGAAACCTCTTCACATTTTATTTCAGTTCCATAATAGGAATGCTTTGAGTCCATCGTACCACCTCATTATCTTCTTTTTTCTTTAATTCAGGGTAAAATCAATGTTAGTGGTTTTTTTCGATCAGTTTTATTATGAAAAGGTAGGAGCAGGTAATTCATCGATTTTTATACGCAGTAAACTATAAGGTTTTTGCCTTAGGTCCTTGCCATAATGAAATCTTGCCTGCCGATGTAATTGGTTCACAGTGACATACAAGTATTGATCCGGGCCAATCGAAAAAGTATCCGGCCATAAAATTCTTGGATCATGTGCAATGGTTTCCATTATCCCATTCGGCAATATCTTTCGAATACTGTTGTTTTCATAGTCTCCGGCATAAACGTTTCCTTTTGCATCGGTAATCATTCCATCAGACGCACCTTTTTCTCCCCAATACGCCACATGATAAAGTAAATCGATATCCGGTATCGTTCTGTCCCGCAGGGCATCTGTTGAAATCGAGAACAAATGGCGGCTGGTTAGTGGACAAAAAAATAAAATCTTTCCATCGGGAGAAATGGCTATACCATCCGACGCCCCTCTATAGAGAGAAGTTGAGCCATCTTTGTTTCGATTCATCAAAATTGCACCTTCTACTTTCGGTAAAAAATAGGGATCGGGTGAAGTTGGTTTTGCTCCATTTAACCGTCTGAATGCGATACCACTTTCTAAATCTACGACGATAATAGCTCCTGGTCCTTTGGAAGACGAATCCGTAATATAGGCATAGCCTGCTTTTCCAACCCGAAAATCAAATCGGACATCATTCAAATACGTCGTTGGAAGGACAACGTCTTCTGCAAAGGTATATACTTTTCTGATTGTATTGGTTTTTAAATCAACAGCGACTAATTTTGCTCCCCCTTTAATCGGTTCAGAAAAGTTTGGCGCCGCTGTATCTAACACCAGCCTTGAAGAGTAAAAATTCTTCGAGATAATTCCCCCCTAAATTTTGATAAATATGGGATAATTT
>NZ_QCZG01000061.1 GCF_003097615.1 Pueribacillus theae | reverse complement strand
TTGATACATCGCTGAAAGCTTTCCGGAACCATACGCCTAGCGTATGGTTTTCTTTTCACAAAAAAAAGAACCTTCTTTATAATAAAGAAAGTTCCATACTGTTCTTTCCTAAAAAAAAACGCAGTAGCGTTTTCTAATTATAACAATCCCCTTCTTTTCCGTTCTTCTTCGATTCTTCGAATATACACTTGCCCTTCTTGTTCAATAAATTCACGATCGGTACGCTTGTCTTCAAGCACACCTTGGACTACTTTATACCCGCTAAATGCAATCCCGGCGATAACAAAAAAACCCCAAGTCGGAAGTTCTGCAAAAAAGGTAACCACTCCACCTGCCCATCCCATCAAATGAAGAAGGAAATAAATAACAACAATGCCGAAAAATAACCAAACTGCCCGCACTTCAATCCCTCCAAAAGACAAGCGTTCATATTTTATTTCTATGCGGAAGGAATGAAAAGTAGAACATTTGGATTAAAAATCAGGCTTAAATAAGCAGTGGTTTTGGACAGGTTGATCAAGATTTTTATATAATATCTATCCAGATTTTAACAGCCGTTGCAAAGATCATTACAGCCAAAATGACCTGCAATATTTTTGTGTTCACTTTTTTACCTGCCATTGCCCCAAGCGGTGAAGCAATCAGACTTGCCACAATCATAATGAACGCAGGAAAATAATCCACTTGCCCTGTTGTAATCTTCCCGAAGGTTGCACCGATTGAAGAAATGAATGTGATTGCCAAAGATGAGGCTATTGTCATTCGGGTGGGAATTTTTAATACAACAAGCATGATGGGTACTAATAAGAACGCACCCGCCGCCCCAACAATCCCGGCTCCCAACCCGACAATGAATGCAAGCAAGGCTGCAAGCCATTTATTGAATTTCACTCGATCAAAAGGTACATCATCGATCCCTTTTTTGGGAATAAACATCAGGACTGCTGCTATCAAAGCTAGAATACCATATATTAAATTGATTCCACCTTCTGACATTAATTTAGAACCGTAACCACCGATGAAGCTTCCAATTAGGATGCTAATTCCCATATACCCAATTAATGTTTTATTTAAATAGCCGCCCCTCCGGTATGCCCAAACCCCTCCAATCGTCGCAAAAAACACCTGGACAGCGCTTATGCCGGAGACTTCATGGGCGCTGAATGCAGCTAATCCAAATAAAGGTGGAATATATAAAAGCATCGGATATTTAATGATGGAACCACCGATTCCAAGCATTCCCGAAATATATGACCCGATGAAACCTATTAAAAAAATGACAATGATGAACGAAAGATCCATCATTACATCCCCCTCGTAGAAAAGGGAACCTCTTTCGGTTCCTTTAGTTTTAGCCCTTTTTAATCCAAAATTTGAAGACCCCATTTTCTTCTTCGGCTTTCAACAATTCATGTCCGCCCGATTTTGCCCATGCAGTCAAATCATTTTTTGACCCTTTGTCCGTCGCATGGATTTCCAATATTTGACCGGACTCTAGTTCATTTATCGCTTTTTTCGCCCTCACAATTGGCATTGGACAAGCCAATCCCTTTGCGTCTAAAAACTTTGTTGCTTCCATTTGTCATTCCTCCTAACGTTTTTTTACCTAACCGCACAGCGATTCGGACCAATTTCCATTTCACGTTGCTTTTCTAGATCGGGATTGATTTTTCCCATATTGGTTTCTCGGATTTCCTGATAAGCATTCGGCTGTGGCGGCAGGTTCTTAGTTACAAGCTTTCTGAACTCCTCTTCGCTTTCAATGTTTAAGCCATGGTTTTCTTCAAAAAGAGTTCCTAGTTTTTCAGAAATACTGCCATCATCATTTAATTCATCCATCAGCATAAAATGGGCCGGGAGAACAATCAGCTCTTCTGATAAGTTCTTATAACGTGAATACAATGTTTCCCGTAAATCTCCTACCCAGTCCTTTGCTAATCCGGCAAGATCCGGCCTTCCAATCGAATCAACAAACAAGATGTCACCTGAAAGTAAATATTTTTCATCCACGATAAAAGATGTAGATCCAATCGTATGTCCCGGAGAATAAAGTGCGTGAATGTCAATTGCCGTATTGCCGATCGTGATCACGTTACCGTTCTCCAAAGGCTCGTAAGCAAAGGTTACTTCCGTTGCATCCTTAGGAGGAAGCCAATATACTGCATTTGTCTGCTCTGCGATTTTTCTTCCTCCGGAAATGTGATCGGCATGAAGGTGGGTATCAAGCACATGAGTGATGTTCACATTCTTGTTTTGTGCAAATTCAATAAAAACATCTGTCATACGAGTCGCATCAATAATGGCAGCTTCACCACCCGAAATAACCATGTAGGATAAGCATCCTTTTCCAATACGGACAAACTGATAAATTTCACCGCCGTCATTTAGGTCTCCAATTTTTACAGGCTCCAAATGTTCGCTCCATGCTTTCATTCCACCTTGAAGGTATGAAACATCCAAGCCTTGTTTAGACAGCATTTCAGCCACCATCACTGATGAGCCTTCCTTTGCACAGACAACCAGCACTTCTTTATCCTTAGGAATTTTCTTTAAAATTTCCTCCACACCATCAAGAAGTTCAAAATAAGGGATGTTTAAATGCCCCACATTTTCTCCTTCAATTTTCCAGTCCCGAAAATCACTTTCGTTCCGGACATCCAAGATAAACAGATTTTCATTATTCAAGATTTTTTTCGTTACTTCTCTAGATGTCATTGCATCTACTGCCATATTAATTACCCCCATAGGTATATTTTTGATTAAAATTAACCGATACCTTCTGTATTACCATTCCACTCACTCATACCTGGTATGACATTGAATACTTTGTCAAATCCTTTTTCTTGCAGTTTTTGAGCCGCCAAGTCGCTTCGGTTTCCTGTACGGCACACGACAAAAATTTCCTGCTCTTTCCGTAATTCATTTGCTCTTTCATCTAATTCGCCCATGGGAATGGAGATAGCCCCCGGAATATGGTTGAATGCATATTCCGCAGCTTCCCTTACATCCAACAGAACAATGTTTTCATTGGATTCAATTTTCTTTTTCAATTCATCATGATTGATTACATGCGGATACTTTTTCTCGACTACTTCATCATTGGGGGACTTTCTGAGGAAATGCTTCAATACATCGCCGTCCTCCAATGTTCCCAAGTATTGATGGCCTGTGCTTTCAGCCCAAGCTTTGATATCAGCTTTCGAGCCTTTATCCGTTGCCTGAACCTCTAGAACCTCGCCTGCCTTCAATTCATTCATTGCTTTTTTTGTTTTAACAATCGGCATTGGACAGGCTAATCCTTTTGCATCTAAGATAATGTGTGGGTTCATGTTACTCATGCTTTAACCTCCAATTCATTATTCTTCAATTCTTACGATTAAATAAATAGATTGACATGACCTTTTTCTGCATCCGCAAGATATGCCGCCACGCCGGCATATTCAATTCCATCTAAAAGCTCCTCTTTTTTCAGGCCAAGTAAATCCATTGTCATCGTACAGGCAACTAACTTAACATCCTGCTCCCTGGCCATTTCAATTAACTGTGGAAGCGAGATCGCATTATGCTTTTTGATGATACCCTTGATCATTTTGGGCCCGAATCCGGCAAAGTTCATTTTGGAAAGCCCCATCCGATCTGCCCCTCTTGGCATCATTTTGCCAAACATTTTTTCCATGAAGCTTTTTTGGGCTGAAATCTTTTCTTCCTTGCGCAATGCGTTTAGTCCCCAAAATGTATGGAAAATAGTAACTTCATGGTCATATGCTGCTGCACCATTGGCGATGATATAGGCTGCCATAGCTTTGTCATAATCGCCGCTGAACAAAACGATCGTCGTTTTTTTCTTATCTGGCATTCAACTTCCTCCTATTCTATATACCCTGTCGGGTATTATTAAAATTAAAAAAATATAGATTACCGTTACCCCTATGAGTATGATGTTATTAAAAATAAAAGGGTATGTCAACCCTTTTTTCTAACGACTTTTCACCAATAAATTTACCGCTTCTTTCACAAGCTCTTCCATATCTTCTTTTCCTGCCGTATTTGCCTTTTGAACACACTCAACCAAGTTGGAACTAACTACCACACCAATTGTCCGATCAATCGCAGTCCTTGCAGCAGACAACTGGGTGATTACTTCTTTACAGTCCTTATTTTCCTCCATCATTTTTAATATTCCTCTAAGCTGTCCTTCAATGCGTTTTACTCTATTCTTCATTTGATCATCATAATTCAATGAAATTACCCCCTTTCGTGCTGTACTCTGGAATTTTTCTGAATATTTAAAGTGCTAAAGTCAGAACGATTATCTTGGCTATCGTCATTCAGAAAAGCATTATTACTAGTCATTTTATACCCATAAGGGTATATTGTCAACCCAAGCAAACATAAAATAAAAAGGTGCTCAGATCACCATACGGAATTTCGCTTTTGTCCGCAAAAGCATCGCATATTTCTTGATGATAGGCAAATAATACCACTAAGTCTGAAAGGGGGGAGTCTTTCAATGAGGAAGCGTTATTCAAACATCGAAAAATTGATTAAACAAATAAAAGGAAAAAATACAAAAGACCAACCCCAAAAATTTTCTAACGTTGATTGGCAGCCGTTTTCAACGAATATTAACGAAAATGAGAAAACATTAAAACAACAGCTAGGCACAAGTAAAGATATCTTGTTTACTAAATTCACGATTAACTTACAAAATGGTGATGCACTGAATGCCATGGTAGTTGCGATTGATGGATTAATAGACGAAGAGGCAAAAAGAAACAATATCTTGAAACCCCTAATCGCACACCCATTGCAAGAGAAGCCTAATGATGATTTGAAACAGATAAGAGAAAGAATTTCTGTAAAAAAAGTCACCGTGGTAGATAATCTTTTAAAAGCTGTTTATCAAGTCTTAAAAGCAAAAGCATTACTAATCGTTGACGGTTTTAATAAAGGGTTATTGCTCTCTATCGAAGGGTATGAGGTTCGTTCCATTGAAGAGCCTGTAACAGAACAGGCGGTGCGGGGAGCACGGGAAGGATTTATTGAGTCAACGGGGGTAAATATTTCATTACTTCGCCGTAGGATTTCCCATCCATCTTTGCGATTTGAAACAATGGAAATCGGCAAGTACAGTCAGACGGGAATTACGATGGCTTATTTAAAGGATATCGTTGATCCTGATTTGGTACAACGAGTCAAAGAGCGGCTCAATGAGATAAAAGTGGATTCGATTGACAGTTCAGGGGATATAGAGCAATTAATTGAGGATCATCCCTATTCAATCTTTCCGACGATCGGTAATACGGAACGAACTGACAAAGCAGCAGCTTTGCTTATGGAAGGAAGGGTTTTACTTTTAATTGATGGAAACCCGGTTAGTTTATATGTTCCAAACTTGTTTCTTGAGAGTTTTCAAAATGTCGAAGATTATAACTCTCGCCCCTATTATAGCTCTTTTATTCGCATCATGCGTTTTTTTGCTTTTATTGTAAGCATCTCTCTCCCTGCTTTATATATTACAGCTCTTAATTTTAATAAAGCGTTAATTCCATCAGATATGATCGTACCAATTATTCAGGCGAGGGAAACGGTTCCATTTCCACTTGCGATGGAAGTCATTATGATGATCTTAATGTTTGAAGTCGTTCGTGAGGCTGGGGTTAGACTACCAAAACAAATCGGATCTGCCTTAAGTATTGTTGGTGCTTTAATTTTAGGAGATGTATCAGTATCAGCAGGACTTGTCGGAGCCCCGACAATTGTCGTTGTTTCTATATCTTATATTGCCGCCTTTGTTATTACACCGATCGCAGACGTCACTGCATTGGTACGCATTGGTTTGTTCATTGCCAGTAGTGTATTCGGCTCTTACGGATTGTGTATCGCATCACTTGCTTTATTAACCCATATGGTGTCATTAACATCACTTGGCGTGCCTTATATGGCACCCTTTTCACCAAGCCACTTTAAAGATTGGAAAGACGGTTTGATCCGTCTTCCGACAAAGTTGCTGAAACAGCGACCGAAAAGTATACCAAACGGGCGATCAAGAAGGATTAAGTCGTTGCCAGACACGGGTGATAAACGATGATACGAACATTCTTCATCATACTTTGCAGCCTCTTATTATTAACAGGATGCTGGAACAACCAAGAAATTGATAATGTCGCCCTCGTTCACGGTGTTGGTTTGGATAAGTCCGATGGACAATTAAACATAAGCGTAGAAATCATAAAACCAACGAGTCAACAAGAAGGAGGTCAAGGTGCTAGTCAAGGTGGCGGTCAACATATTGTATTGGAAAAAAACGCCGGTACATTATTAGAGGGAGCTCGTGGATTAATTCGGTATGCAAAACGACGGCTTGAATTTGGACACACCCGCGTATGGTTGATCGGTGAAAGGCTGGCAAAAGAGGATTTTGTTCATGTGCTCGATTCTGTTAGGCGTGATCAGATGCTTCGCTTAAACAGTTATCTATTTATAACGAACGAAAATCCAAGCGATATTTTGAATACACCAACTCTGTATGAAAATCTTACTGCTACGGAACTTGTATCTGCGTTGGAGCAAACGCAATTTGCTGCTGAATATTCACCAATAAAACTTCGTGAGTTTTATAAATTAATTGAAGGAACCATCCCTAATGCCTACATACCAATGATTTCAATTAAAAAGGAAGCTGAACAAACAATCACCTCAATAGATGGAACAGCAGTCATCAAAAACAATCAAATGGTGGGTCAACTTAACGTGAAAGAAACAGTCGGGTTAAATTGGCTTTTAAATCACGCTGAAGGTGGGAGTATCGCTGTATCCCTCGATGAAAATGAGAAGGTTTCTTTTGAAATTACGAAAGCAAAGACCGAAACAAAACCGCATTTAAACGGAAAAAAATTAAATGTAGATATCCAAACGAAGATTGAAGGTACACTGGCTGATAATATGACAGCAAAAAAAGTTAATGAACATTTTTTTAAAGATATTGAAAAGAAGATCTCTCGTCACGTCGAAAATGAAATGCGTTCTACCTTAAAGAAATTACAAGAAGAACTAAAAACTGATATTACTGAAATTGGGCTAGAAACGTATCGAACAGACCCAAAACAGTTTCAAAATATCCGTTCTGAATGGAGTGACATCTTTGCTAATGCAGAAATATCTATCAATGTCGATGCTAACTTTACCCATGAAGGGTTGGTTAAAGAAAGCGTGCATCGTGAAGATCGGAAACCATATAACAATCCCTATCCATTTTCGAAGTAATTTTTTTATGAAGGAGTAAAAATCATGTTAACAAAATGGGAGACGCTATTTTTAATCATCATGACACTTCCAATTATGGGACATGTCGTTATCCTCCCATTAATGCTTGATGTCGCTGGAAGAGATGCTTGGATTTCCGTTCTTCTTTCGCTTCCAGCCGCATTAGCATTTGCGTATGCAATTTATCGACTGCGTTTGAACCATCCTGACATTACTATTTCCGAGATGCTTACCTTTCTTTTAGGTAAATGGTTCGGAAGAATTGTTATCGTTCTTTTCATTATTTATTTTTTATTTTTAACGATACTCTCGTTTTCCTCCTTAGTTGATGTTGTTTTCATCGATTTTTTACCTGAGACACCTCGAATGGCCATCATCATTTGGTTTTTAATCTTTTTTATTTATGCAGCCACAAAAGGCATTAAGCGAATTGCATTAACCGCAGGTGTGTTAGCTTTTATTGGCTTGATCACAGGTCATACCGTTACATTGATGGATACTCCAAAAAAGGATTGGAGTGAACTCCAACCTTTGTTAGAATTTGGTTGGAGTCCAGCTTTATGGGGATCTCTCATTCTTATAAGCATTTGGATTAAAATGTTGTTGTTATTATGTGTACCAATGAAAGACGTTCACGAAAAACGATTGTTTTTATTGTGGGTCATCGGGATATTGTTAAATGCGCTAATGATGAATTCGACAACAACCGGTGTCATTACCATTTTCGGACTAGGACAGGCTGATAATTTTACGTATCCGGCACAGGAAATTGTACGAACGATCAACTTAGGTTTTATCGATCGCTTTGACATTTATGGCATGATTTTAATGACGTTCGGATCATATATCCGCTGTAGCCTTTACTTTCGAATTGCTTATGAAATGAGCATATCGCAATCTTCCTCGAAGTGGACAAAACGGATTTTATTTTCAACTTTCGTTGTTCTAACCTTTTTTGGTACCCTTTATGTTTCAAAAGAACATTTTCGTATTGAGGGAGCGATTAAAGTATATACATACATGATTGTTCTGTTTCCGTTGCCATTTTTGTTGTTATTCATCTCGCAAATAAAAAGGAAAAAACAAAAACAACTTGAAAGTTAGTAATAGACGTGGCTGATTTACCGAAATCCATCTCCCACTTTCACGTTTAGAAGAAAGGAGGCTTCCTTCGGAGGAAAGTTAAAATTTAGGCTTATAAAACGACCGGTTGTCAAGCGGGAAAATTCTTTCGGTAAATTCACCCGGTTCGATACGTTCGAGCGCCCGATCAAGCATATTCATTTTCGCATCAATATTATCAATTAAATGAAGGATTTCCGCCTCCTTTATAAGCGGTGGCTTCGGGCTCCCCCATTCTGCTTTCCCGTGATGGCTTAGAACGAGGTGTTGGAGTACGGATACCTCTTCCCCTTCAATCCCAAGTTCTTTTGCAGCTTGGGCAATTTCACTGACCATTATGGAAATATGACCTAAAAGAACACCTTCTGTTGTATAGGTTGTCGCCACAGAACCAGAAAGCTCGGTCACTTTTCCCAAGTCATGAAGGATAATCCCCGCATACAGAAGATCGGTATTTAGTGACGGGTAAAGTTTGGCGATTGATTTTGCTAGTTCAAGCATTGAAACGACGTGATACGCGAGTCCTGAGACAAATTCATGATGGTTTTTCGTTGCTGCCGGGTAATGAAGAAAAGCTTCGGCATGTTTTCGGATCAGGTGCCTTGTGATCCTTTGGATGTTTGGATTTCTCATTTCGAACACATATTGCGTAATTTTCTCCATCATCACCTCTTGGCTTAGCGGTGCTGTTTCGATAAAGTCTTGAACACTAACATTGTCATTGTCTGAAGATGGGCGAATGGCTTTCAATTTCAATTGGCTGCGGCCGCGATAGTTCATTACTTCCCCGGCAATTTTTACAATTTTGCTTGGCGCATATCTTTCTTCATCTTCTTTCGTACTGTCCCACAGTTTCGCTTCGATATCTGCTGTTTTATCTTGCAAGATCAAGGTTAAAAAAGGCTTCCCAGCTTGTGTCAATCCTTTTGCCACACTTTTTATTAATAAAAATGCTTCGATGGCATCTCCTACTCTGTAATGTGCTAATCCCTTTTTCAAAATTTCCTCCCCCTGTTGTCAGTCGATTTCTGGAATTTTCACTGAAAACTCAACACCATTTTCACGATTTCCAACCGTGACCGTTCCATTATGGAGCGACGTGATTTTTTTTACGATCGCGAGGCCTAAGCCAAATTGGCCGCCATTTCCTTTTTGAAACGGTTCAAACATCTGCTTTTGCTCTTCTTCTGGAATGCCGCTTCCATTGTTGAACACAGAGATAACGGTCGCTTTTTCACTTTTTTCTGCTTTAAGGATAATCGTATCTTTCGCATACCGAAGGGCATTTTGCACAAGATTATCTAGCAGAATTTCAAACTGTTCCCCATCTCCTACAAATTGAACTTCTTCGCCTTCAATCATAATTTGCACATCATCGCGCTGGTAGCGAAATCTTTCTTCAATTTCGTTCGCAAGCGTACCAAAACGAATCCATTCCTCTTCTTTCGTCACTTTTTCATCCTGTAACGTATCAAGTTTTGAAAAATAAATCATGTCACGCGTCCGCTTTTCCATTCGACTCGCTTCGTGCAAAATAATATCCATCGTTTCATCCAAATCCTCCTCTTCCATCACCCCATCCTTTACGGACTGCGCATAACTTTTAATAATCATGATCGGGGTTTTCAGTTCATGTGATGCATGTTGAATGAACATTTTTTGTCCTTCATCATATTTAATTAAATTTTGCCGCATTAACTCGAATTGCCGTGACAGCGTCTCGAATTCTTCTCCGCCTTCCAGTTTGAACGGTTCTTTCCAATTGCGCTTTGCAATTTGGTCAAAGCGCTTGCCTAATTCAACCAATGGTTCCCGCAAATAACGCGCGAGCCATAAAGCCGGAAAGAGGCTTGCTGCACCTGCAATCAACAAAATAAAGAGAAGCCTTTGCCACAATTGTTGAACCATTTGGTTGCGGTACGTATCCCACATGTAAGAAATGAAATACGTATGATTGCCGGCAAAGTCAATTTTTCGTATGACATAAAAAAGCGTAGCTTCTTCATATTTTAAGTTGTAGCGGGCCAGCTCGTGCGGCTGGTTATATGCGTTTGTTGCCATTTCATTGAAAACCTGCTGCGGGATCGGATCCCCTTTGTATCTTCCTTGCCGATTAATAAGCAGGACATGTCCTACAGAACGGGCGGCTTCACGCCGTTCGATGAAATCTTTTTTATTTTCATCCAATAGAAAGTCATCGGATATTGGATTAATAAACCTGCGCTGCTCGTCTAAAATAATCTGATAAGATTCCTCTTCTAGCGTTCCTTGGATCGAAAGCGGATAAATAACTGCAATGAGAACGCCAAGCATGACAATAATCGCAATGAAAGACAACCAGATGCGCTGGGTTAAGTTCGCTTTGCTCATTGGGGAACGATCCTGTAGCCGTAGCCATACACTGTTTCCAAATTGAGACGAGGCATTTTTTTCCGAATTCGCCGAATGACATCATCAACTGCTCTTGTCGAACCGAAGTAATCCTCTCCCCAAACGTGCTGCAAAATAATCTCTCTCTTAAGAATCTTATTCAAGTGCCCCGCGAGTAAAAGAACAACATCCATTTCTTTTGTCGTCAATTCGATTTCCTCATCTTTGCTTATGATTTTCCGTTTAATAAAATCGATCGAATACCCGCATAGCTCAATCGTCTTTGAATGGTGCTGCTCATGAAAGAGCTTTAACAGCTTTCGTGCCCGGATGACGAGTTCCCTAGGCAGAAAAGGCTTTGACAAATAGTCGTCTCCGCCAAGTTCAAGCCCGACGATCCGATCGAGATCTTGATCCCTTGCTGAAATAAAGATAACGGGTGTATCTGAATTGCTTTTAATTTTTTTCAGTACTTCATAGCCATCAATTCCCGGAAGCATAATATCTAAGATCCATAAATGACACGGTGAATGAAGATGCTCTAATGCGTCTTCACCACGATAAAATACATTCACCTGCCAACCCTCTTTTTCTAAATAGGTCTTTAAAATGCGGGCCAAGCTTTGCTCGTCCTCCACAAGATTAATCTGGTAATCAGACATTTTGTTCACCTCTTAAAAAACCATTCCTTATTCTATTGTAATGCAAAAAACCTTCAACTTGGAAGGTTTTTGGCAATCATTCGTTTTGCTCGTTTTTTCTTTTCCTGATTTGTTTCTTTTGAACGACTTCAAAAGGGCGCATCATATCGTAGTCTTCATGTTCTAATATATGGCAATGCCATACATACGTTCCGGTGTATGGTGAAAATTTTGCAATGATTTTCGTCACGCTGCCCGGAGGAACAGTAATGGTATCTTTCAGCCCTCTATTGTTAGGAGCGGGAGCCATAACGGGTCCAGTAAATACGATGTTTCCCGTTTCATTATAATGGTCTAAGTCAAAGGCTTGGTGACTGAGCACTTGGAATTGTACGAGATGGACATGCATCGGATGGGCGAATGCCGTTGTATTGACAAAAACCCATATTTCCGTATCCCCTACTCGAGGCTTCTCAGTGACAGGGTCATCCCACATTTGATTATCCAATAACAAAAGAGGACGGCCAAATTCATCTTGGGAACCGATTAATTTTAAATTTCTAACCGTTTGGATGGCATCCTTTGGCGGTAGCGGAAGATCGTCTAATTGCTTTGGAATGATGCTAGTATCTGGTGTATCTAATGTGCGTTTTACCCGAAACTGCATGACATTGCCGTCTGTTTCAGGATCAACGGGCCCTCCACAGCCAGAACCATTTTTTAAAATAATCTCTTCACCTTTATAACGCGAAAAATCGACAATAATATCGACACGCTCAGCAGGATGCATGTCAATTGATTCCACTTTCACCGGCTTCGAAAACAAACCTCCATCAGACCCAATTTGATAAAATGGCTGGCCAGAATCGAGGCTCAGTGTAAAATTACGTGTGTTTGAAGCATTTAAAATGCGAAATCGGTACTTTCTTGGTTCCACTTCCAAGTAAGGCCAAACTTTTCCATTAACTAAAATTGTATCCCCACAGAAAAATGGAACAACAGAAGGATAAGGCGCATTTGGAATTGGCGGATCAGGTTGATCTGGATAAAAAAGCGATCCGTCTTCATTAAACGAACGATCTTGGATCACAAGTGGAATTTCATAGTCTCCTTTTGGGAGATTTAAACGCTCTTCTTTTTCATCTCGTATAAGATAAAGTCCAGCAAGCCCAGCATATACATTTAATCGTGTAATCCCAACTGCGTGATCGTGATACCAAAGCAAACTTGCTCGCTGGTGATTCGGATATTGATATACCTTTCTCGTAAATTCAGGGCCCGTTTCTTTAAAATCTTTTGTAAACCAAGCGTCAGGATGTCCATCACTATGTGGAGGCGTCTCTCCCCCATGTAAATGAACGACTGTCCTAGTTTCAGGGTTGCCTTCTACATTGTGAAGCGTTTGGTCAAGCGGAAGAAAATGACTTGCAGGCAGATCATTTTTCCACATTACTTCTACAAGCTCATCTCTACGTACTTCAAATGTAGGGCCAGGAAACATTGATTCATATCCCCATAGCCGGGTCGGCCTTAAATCACGATGGAGTTTTTGCCGAAACTCCTTCATCGTCACTTCATAGTACGTCTTCTTTTTTGTTTTTCTGATTGGCTTCAATGTCTCCAAAATCGGCAAGGCGTCAACAAACTTTTCTAACGGCCGTTCTAAACGCATATCACATCGCCTCTTTTTATTTGCAACGTTTTTGTATAGGTTATGTGCGTAAATACATGCGTGATTGGGCAAATGGCAGTTTCTTTAACATTCTGTCTTTCTATTGACAATTCAAGTAAGGTATAGTAGATTTTATTTGTCCTAACATTTCAATAATTCAATTAACTATTCTTCTAACTATGGTTTTACTAGCGCTCTTCGCTCACTTATTTGTACCTATTAAAATTGGAAAGGGATGATAGACAGTTGAAGAAAGCATTGAGAAAAACGCTTGAAGACAAAGGAATCAATGTACAGGAAGAACATTTAGAACCACTTGTTATGCAATGGCAATCCTTTCAACAATTAAAACGCAACTTAAAAAACGCAAATCTCGCTGACAGCAGCATCGGTCTCATCCATGTACCGGGAGGTGAACAAAATGAGCAATGATTTGGCGTCAAAAACGATTGAAGAGCTCGCTCCATTAATTCGCGGCAGAGAAATTTCTCCTGTAGAAGTAACAGAGGCTGTGTTAGAACGGACAACTGCTTACGATGAAAAGATTAATGCATTTATTCGCCTTTCAAAAGAAGAAGCGATGAAAGAAGCAATAAAAGCCGAAAAAGAAATGATGGAAGGCAAATATCGCGGGCGCTTACATGGCATTCCGATGGCTTTGAAGGACAACTTGTATTTCAAAAATGAAACGGTAACAATTGGCTCGAAAATCCATCAAGATTTTGTTCCTGATTATGACGCAACGGTCGTTGCCAAATTAAAAGAAGCCGGTGTCATCTTTACCGGGAAATTGAACATGCACGAATACGCTTGGGGAGCAACAACGACAAATCCACACTTCGGCGCTTGCCGAAATCCATGGAATACGGAAAAAATTCCTGGAGGTTCCAGCGGTGGCTCTGGTGCAGCTGTTGTAAGCGATATGACAATTGCTTCACTTGGAACAGATACAGGGGGCTCCATACGAATTCCCGCCTCAATGTGCGGAATTGTAGGTTTAAAACCAACACACGGAAGAATTAGTAAATACGGATGTTTTCCGCTTTCCTGGTCGTTGGATCATATTGGACCAATGACAAAATCAGTCTACGACTCGGCTCTTTTATTAGAAGTTCTTGCCGGATATGATTCTAAAGATCCGACGTCAATTCATACACCGGTCAAGGATTACACAAAATTGCTATCTGCTGATTTAAGTGAAACCGTCGTCGGCATTAATGAGGAATATTTTTTCAACAACGTCGATAAACAAGTAGAGGATGCCGTCCGCCATGCCATCAAACAATTGGAGCAATTGGGAGCTAAAATCGAAACAGTCAAAATTCCATCGCTTCAATATTCAGAATTCGCCGAATTGGTCACGATTGTAACCGAAGCAAGTGCCATCCATCATGATAACCTTGTTTCTCGGCCTGAAGACTTTGGGGACGATGTCCGATTTTTACTTGAGTTTGGAGAGCTGCCTTCGGCTGTCGATTATATACAAGCGCAACAAATTCGCTATCAATTAAATATTGATTTCGCCCAAACTTTCGAAAAGGTCGACGTACTCATATCACCCACTCTTCCTTTCTTGCCTCCGAATATTGGAGATAGTACGGTTGATATTAACGGGAACAAATACAGTTTTCTCGATCAAGTCATCCGCTTTACCGGGCCGGGCAATATTACAGGGCTCCCTTCTCTAAGCATCCCATGCGGGCTGAGCGGCAAACTCCCAATCGGCATGCAAATTATGGGACCTGCCTTTAAAGAAGAAAACGTCTTAAACGTTGCTTACGCCTACGAGAAAACAAATGCTTTACAAGGCAAAAAGCCCAATCTCGATGAAATTGCCAGTAAATAAAGCGATATTTTCAATCAATGGTGATATACTGCCCGTTCATGCGGGATAATCAAAACCACCCGTGTGAACGGGTGGTTTGCTCTACGGCTGAAAGCCTTTGTTACTGGCCAGC
>NZ_QCZG01000060.1 GCF_003097615.1 Pueribacillus theae | reverse complement strand
TAGGTCTCGTGTGGAAGCGTGGCGACACGTGGAGCTGAGAGATACTAATCGGTCGAACACTTAACCATAAAAAAGAAAAACAATGGATGTCGTTTCTGGTTTTGAGGGAATATGCTTTACAGTTGACTTTTTTCTCTAAAAAGTTTATCCTTGTATAGGACAGTCAACGAGCAGGTTCAAATTTAGTATTTTTTTATTATCGCGGGGTGGAGCAGTCTGGTAGCTCGTCGGGCTCATAACCCGAAGGTCGTAGGTTCAAATCCTTCCCCCGCAACCAAATTTAATTATGGCATGGACGAAATTAACTAAAAAAAACATGAACTCCTTAGGATTATTTCCTAAGGTTTTTTTATATGAAAAAGGATGCGATTCGTTTGAAAGATGAATTTGCTTTTATCCAGTCGTTACTTCCTAAAAAACAATATCATCGCTCGCTAATTAAAGGTATTGGTGATGATGCTGCATTGTTTCATCATGGTGATGAATATGATACGGTTGTTTGTGTTGATACACTCGTTGAAAATATCCATTTCAAACGATGCACAATGTTGCCGGCTCATATTGGCTATAAAGCGCTCGCTGTAAATTTAAGTGATATCGCGGCAATGGGAGGCATTCCTAATTATTACCTTGTTTCCATTGCAGTTCCAAAGAAAGGTTGGAAAGATTGTGAAGTCAAAGAAATTTATGATGGAATGAATGAACTTGCTGAAAGGTTTAAAGTTGATTTAATTGGTGGAGATACTGTATCGTCGAATCAAGAGCTGGTTATTACAGTTACAGCAATTGGAACAGTAGCAAAAGGACGCCGGCTATTTAGACAGAATTCAAAGAGTGGCGATGTTGTTTTTGTTACAGATTTTCTTGGAGCATCAGCAGCTGGCCTTTCGCTATTGCTTGAACATGGGATGAATTATCCGTATGCTAAAGAGCAGAGAGAGTTAATTGAACAACACCAAAAGCCGAACCCGCAAATTAAAGCTGGTCTCCTTTTGGTTAATATGGGTGTTAGGGCAGCGTTAAATGATATAAGCGATGGGATCGCAAGTGAAGCAAATGAATTAGCTGAAGCCAGCGGCAAAACAATCGTTCTTGACTATGGCAAAATCCCGAAACACCCAGCTTTAGGCAGCTTTTCAAATAAAGAAATTGAAGACTTTGTCCTCTATGGTGGTGAAGACTTTCAATTAATTGGAACGGCCAATAAAAAAAATTGGGATCAAATTCAGAGCGCCTTTCATGAAGCAAACATTAAAATAACCGAAATTGGGTATGTAAAGAACGGGGAACCAAAAGTGTATTTATTAAAAAATCATTCTCCATTCATTCTTGATAAGCGAGGTTACAACCATTTTAGAAAAAACGAGTAGGTGTGGGAAGTGAATCATTTTTTGTTAAAAACGTCTTCTCCCGAAGAGACGGAACAACTAGGTGAAAAAATGGCCGGCTATTTAAATCCGGGTGATGTTCTTACGCTCGAAGGAGATTTGGGAGCAGGCAAAACGACATTTACAAAAGGGTTGGCGAAAGGCCTTGGAATTAAAAGAGTTGTCAACAGCCCAACCTTTACGATAATTAAAGAGTATGATGGCAGAATGCCGCTTTATCATATGGACGTATATAGACTTGAAGAAAGTGATGAAGATTTAGGATTTGATGAATATTTTGCAGGCGAAGGGGTAACCGTTGTAGAATGGGCTTCTTTTATACAAGACATGCTTCCCGAGAATTATTTGTCAATAAGAATTACGTTGCTTAATGATCAGAAACGGAGCTTTGAATTAATTCCTCATGGAAAGCGGTATGTCCAACTGTGCGAGGAGCTTGTTCGAAAATGATTGGATTAGCAATTGATACATCGACAAATGTGATGGGGGTTGCCCTAGCGGATGGACAAAAAGTTATCGCAGAGTTGATAACGAATGAAAAGAAAAATCACTCTGTCCGACTTATGCCTGCTATTGAACATTTGCTTCAAGAAGTTGATTTAACAGTAAAAGATGTAAATACGATCATTGTCTCAAAAGGGCCAGGTTCCTATACAGGTGTTCGAATTGGTGTGACCGTAGCAAAAACGCTTGCATGGACGTTAAACATACCAATCGTTGGTGTATCCAGCCTTGAAATGCTTGCTTTAAATGGTCGTTATTTTGATGGGTATGTTTCCCCTCTCATTGACGCAAGGAGGGGCCAAATTTATACAAGTTTGCACCAATTTAAAGAAGGCAACCCTGAGACTGTTGAAAAAGAGTGTATTATTCAGTCAGAAACATGGGGGAAAAAGTTGAAAAGCCTCGAGAAACCCACCCTATTTTTAGGCAATGATGTAGGCAAACATAAGGAACAACTGCAAGGGGCTTTAAATGAAAATGCAGTCTTTGGGAAACTGGCTGAACAGAATCCAAGGCCGGGAGAACTAGCTGTTCTTGGAATGCTGAGGAAGCCAGAAGAAAATGTGCATCTTTTTACTCCGGACTATGTTCAAATGGCTGAAGCAGAAAAAAAATGGCTGGACGCTCGAAAAGATGGGAATGAAAGCAATGAGCGTGATTGAAATTGCAGAATTTCGCAATATGACCGTTGATGATGTAGACATTGTGGCATCCATTGACAAACAGTCTTTCCCGAAACCTTGGAGCAAGGAAACGTTTATAAATGAACTTACACAAAATCGGTATGCAACGTATCTCCTGCTTCTTGTCAATGAAAAAATTGTCGGGTATTGCGGATTGTGGGTCATCGTCGATGAAGCACATATTACTAACATCGCGGTTCTTCCAGAATACCGCGGCAAAAAACTGGGGGAAGAACTGCTAAAAAAAACAATACAAATCGCAAAAGAGCAAGGCGCGGCTTCAATGACGCTAGAAGTTCGAGTCTCAAACAAAATTGCACAAAATTTGTATGCGAAATTTGGTTTTCAAATTGGAGGCGTTCGAAAGAATTATTATACGAATAATGGAGAAGACGCTTTCGTTATGTGGGTGAAATTTAATGAAAAACAATCCGAATGATGAAGTCATACTGGCGATTGAAACGAGCTGTGACGAAACAGCGGTAGCCATCGTGAAAAATGGAAGAGAAATTTTGGCAAATGTCGTCGCATCCCAAATTGAAAGCCATAAACGGTTTGGCGGTGTGGTTCCTGAAATTGCATCAAGACATCATGTAGAACAAATTACCATCGTTCTCGAAGAAGCGTTGCACCAAGGGGGCGTCACATGGAAAGAAATTGACGCTGTGGCAGTCACGGAAGGGCCCGGCCTTGTCGGTGCTTTGCTAATCGGTGTCAATGCCGCAAAAGCCCTCTCGTTGGCAAACGGCATTCCGCTCGTCAATGTGCATCATATTGCTGGCCATATTTACGCGAATCGGCTTGTAAAAGAAATGCAATTTCCGCTAATCGCCCTCGTTGTCTCGGGAGGCCATACGGAACTAATTTATATGAAGGAACATGGGGTTTATGAAGTGATTGGGGAAACGCGGGATGACGCGGCAGGGGAAGCATATGATAAAGTCGCAAGGACGCTTGGGCTGCCTTATCCGGGAGGCCCGCAAATTGATCGGCTTGCTCAAATTGGAAAGCCGGAAATTCCACTTCCAAGAGCCTGGCTTGAACCTGACAGCTATGATTTCAGTTTTAGCGGATTGAAATCAGCAGTTATTAACAAATTGCACAATTCGAAGCAGCGTGGGGAACATGTTGCAAAGGAAGATCTTGCCGCAAGTTTCCAAGCAAGCGTGATTGAAGTGCTTGTTGAAAAAACAGCGAGGGCTGCTGGAGCCTATGATGCAAAACAATTATTAGTCGCTGGCGGCGTTGCGGCAAATAAAGGGTTAAGGCAAGCGCTCGAAGAAAAATTTGGCGATTCCAACATTGAACTCGTCATTCCGCCCCTTTCGTTATGCACAGACAACGCAGCCATGATCGCGGCAGCAGGAAGTATTGAATATCAAAAAGGAAAAAGAGCGGACATGACGTTAAATGGGACGCCAGGATTGCCATTGTAGGAAGAAGAGAAGATGTAACGTATTTGTTTTTAACGTAAGTTTGATGATTGAGAGGCAAATGAAATTGAACCAGTATGACTGTGTTAATCAGCTTTTTCATCCAATATCATGAGCTAGATAAAAATTGTGAATGCTGTGGGTAACTGTCCCGAACCTTGATACATAAGGTGAAGTTACTCACAGCATTTTTGTGCATAACATCATGTTCATTTTATCATTTACTGGATAAGTTAACAGAAAAGCTAAATAATCAACATTTTCTTGTGGATAAAATTGTGGATAATGTGTATAAGTCTGAAAATTTCCATAGATTAGATTTGCAGGTTTTCCCATTCTTCAAGCAAAGATTCCAGTTTATCCTGGTTTTTAGCGATGGATTCATTGATTTCGGCTGCCTTTTGATAGTCTTCAAAAATGTCTTGTTTGTTTAGTTGCTCTTCAGCAAATTTAATTTCCTTTTCCAGTTCATCGATCAATGCTTCGATTTCTTGAATGCGGCGCTGTCGTTTTCTCTCTAAGCTTTGCATTTTCTTCATATCTTCTCTGTTTCTTGCGCTTTTTTGCTCATTTTCCGCTGCTTTTTCTGTTTCTTTTAATCTTTCGATCTCGATTTGTTCATTCTTTTTTTCGATATAATAATCGTAGTCTCCAAGATATTCGCTTGCGCCAGTGGAAGATAATTCAATGACTTTCGTTGCGAGCCGATTGATGAAATAGCGGTCATGAGAAACGAATAATATGGTTCCGGGATAATTAATGAGTGCATTTTCAAGTATTTCTTTACTATCCAAATCAAGATGGTTCGTCGGCTCGTCCAAAATGAGAAAATTGGCTTTTTGCAGCATGAGCTTAGCAAGCGCCAACCGGGCTTTCTCCCCGCCGCTTAACTCAACAACGCTTTTAAAGACATCTTCACCGCTGAACAAAAAACAGCCAAGCACGCTGCGGATGTCTTTTTCGAGCATGTTCGGGTATTCGTCCCATAATTCGTTAATGACGGTCTTTTTGGAAGTGAGGTTCGCTTGTTCTTGGTCGTAGTAGCCAACAGATACGTTTGTTCCAAGCTCAATCGAGCCGTTATACGGTATTTTATTTATAATTGCTTTCAGCAAGGTTGATTTCCCGATGCCGTTCGGGCCAACAATTGCCACGCTTTCTTGCTTTGTGATGTGCATGTTGACATCTGTAAAGATGTTTTCCCCTTCTGTATAGGACACAGATAAGTGATTGATAGCGAGTACGTTATTGCCGCTTTCTTTTTTAATATTGAAAGAAAAATTTGCTGATTTTTCGTCTCCAAGCGGTTTTTCAAGTCGGACCATTTTCTCCAACTGTTTTTGGCGGCTTTGTGCCCGCTTTGTGGTTGATGCCCGTGCAATATTTTTTTGAATAAAGTCTTCAGCTTTGGCAATGTCTGCTTGCTGTTTTTCATACTCTTTTAATTCAATGGCTTGGCGATTTTCTTTTTCAACTAAGTATTTGCTGTAGTTTCCAATGTATTTCGTTGTCTGGGTGCGTGAGAGCTCATAGATAACGGACACAATTTTATCAAGGAAGTAACGATCATGAGAAACAATCAAGATCGCCCCAGTGTAGCTATATAAATATTGCTCAAGCCAAGAGATGGTTTCAATATCAAGATGGTTTGTCGGTTCGTCCAGAATGAGCAATTCAGGTTTTTTCAATAAAAGTTTGGCGAGGGCAAGCCTTGTTTTTTGACCGCCGCTTAATGCAGAGATCACGGTATTTTTATAATCAAATTCGCTAAACTGCAAGCCATGGAGAACGGAGCGGATATCAGCTTCATAGCGGTAGCCGCCTTTTTCCTCAAATTCGATCTGCAGCTGATCGTAGTCGTTTAATAGCTTTGAATAGGCGGCTTGGTTCTCTATTAGGCTCGGATCAGCCATTTTTAACTCCAAGTTTCGAATCATCTTTTCCATTTCTTTTATATCGGAAAAGACGTCAATCATCTCCTGCCAAATCGTTCGATTTGACTCAAGCCCGCAATGCTGGGAAAGGTATCCAATTTCAATGTCTTTCGGGATGATAATTTCCCCCGAATCAACCGATAAGTCACCGGTAATCATTTTTAACAGCGTGGATTTCCCAACGCCATTTCTTCCAACTAATGCCACTTTTTCGTTTGATTTTACTTCCAATTTTATATTCGTTAAAATAGGTTCAGCCCCAAATGATTTTGAAGCGCCATTTACTTGTAGTACAATCATCGTTTCACCTCATATCTACCTTTAGTGTAACGCATTTATACGTNTTGGATTGTAAGCCGCCATAATTTTTGCGTTTTCAGTTTTCTCTTCTTCCGTTCGTTTCTTTGCATAATTTTTAGCCCATTCTAATGGATCCTGGTCAGGATATTTTTGTTGAATCTCATCCCGATTCCCCAAGGCCTCTACCACTTTGGTCGTTCGTTTTCCATTTTTATAAATATCTTTAATCAAAAAATAAGACTCAGAATTCTTGGACCGGCTAATTTTTATTCGCATAACGGGTATCCTTCCAAAGTGATAATCATACTTATTATACCATGTTACGAAATGTTACGCAATAATAAATGTTAAAAATTGACAAAAAAATAAAGCCGTATCAAGGCTTCTTCGTATTTTTTTGATTATCAACTGTCAAACTCCCGAATCGCCATTCGCTTACATGTTCGTGAGATTGGCACATTCTAAACTAGCGATTTTTGAGCTGTTCTGTTATTCTTTTCATATAGGTTAATCGAATTATACGGGAGGTGCCCATGTATGGGACTTGGAGCGGGAAGTATTGCTTTAATTGCAATTGTTGCCCTTATTATATTTGGACCAAAAAAGTTGCCTGAGTTTGGGAAAGCTGCCGGAAACACGCTTCGTGAATTTAAAAATGCAACGAAGGGTTTGGCTGATGATGACGATCAAATGGATGATAAAAAGAAGGACAAGCAATAAATTGTCAAACGCGTAACGGAAGGTTAGGATGGTTTTCATGGAACAAGGAGAGAAGCAATTAACCGTCATTGATCATATTGAGGAATTAAGAAAACGGATCATTATTGTTCTTGTTTTCTTTCTTTTTGCGTTTATTTGCGGTCTATTTCTAGCCCGCCCACTTGTCTTGTTTCTACAATCAGCTCCTGAAGCACAAAATATACCAATGAATGCTTTCAAGTTAACTGATCCATTTAAGGTATATTTACAGTTTGCTTTTATTGCAGCGATGGTTCTAACATCTCCATTGGCCCTTTATCAATTATGGGCATTTATTAGCCCCGGGCTTTATGAGCAGGAACGGAAAATAACTCTTGCATATATCCCCGTCAGCGTCGTTTTGTTTCTCGGAGGCTTGGCCTTTGCCTATTTCCTTTTATTTCCTTTTGTTATCGGTTTCGTTGGAAAATTATCCGATATGCTGAACATTAACGAAATGTATGGGATTAATGAGTATTTCTCATTTTTATTGCAATTGACACTGCCGTTTGGATTTTTATTTCAATTTCCAATCATTATTATGTTTTTGACAAGGCTTGGCATAATAACACCAATGTTTTTAGTTAAAATTAGAAAATATGCTTACTTTGTTTTGCTCGTAATCGCAGGCTTAATCACACCGCCTGAAATCGTCTCACATCTTATGGTTACCGTTCCGCTTTTACTTTTGTATGAACTAAGCATCATTATTGCGAGGGTTGCTTATAAAAAAGCATTAAAAGCGCAAATGGCGCAAGCAAATGAGCAAAACATCGAGTGATTTTCATGAGAGACAAAAGCCTTATTAATGCAAACATCAGAATATCTTAAAAGCCATTTTCATACAGATTTCCCTTCAGGAATCTAATGATGGAAATGGCTTTTTTATGCTTTTAGGCGCGAAGGTGAGCAAATATTCAAAAATCATGATATAGTTATAACAAACATTGCATCGAGGAGCGAAGCCTATGAAAAGGATGTCTACAAAATGGCTGGTTGTTGTAACTGTGCTGCTTGGTACCTTTACGGTGATTTTAAACAATAGCTCTTTAAATCCGGCAATTCCTTACTTTATGGAGCTCTTTCACGCCGACGCTGTTTCTGTCAGCTGGATTATTACGATTTTTATGATTGCCATGGGGATGACGATGCCGCTAACAGGCTATTTGGGGGAAAGGTTTGGAAAGAAACGCGTCTATCTATTGGGCTTGGCGATGTTTATTCTTGTTTCCTTATGTGGTTCTTTTTCGTGGAATTTGTCATCTGTCATTTTTTTTCGAGGCTTGCAGGGTGTTGCAGGGGGGCTTATGATGCCTCTTTCGATGGCGCTTATTTTTGAAGTTTTCGGGAAAAATGAACGCGGAATGGCAACAGGTGTATGGGGAATTGCCGTCATGATGGCGCCGACCATCGGCCCAACGATTGGTGGCACTGTGATTGAATTTGGCAGCTGGCATTGGCTTTTTCTTATGAATATCCCGACAGGTATTCTTGGTTTATTGCTAGGCATTCGTTTCTTGAAATCAACGAAAAGGGATCCTACGCTTCGTTTCGACCGGTTCGGTTTTGTGACTGTTACGATTGGAATTGGCGCTTTGCTATTGGCTTTAGGACGGATTTCAAATTTGCAGGATTTAACTTCGCCTGTTAATTTATCGCTTCTAATCCTAGGTTTAAGCCTGATCGTAATTTTTGTCCGTTATGAATTAAAAGTAGAAAAACCGCTGCTTAACTTAAAAATATTTAAAGTTCCTACATACAGTATCAGCATTATCGTATCAAGCGTTCAGGCCATGGGGTTGTTTGCAGGAATGTTCATGATTCCATTGCTTATTCAAAGTGTCTATGGCTACAGCACCATTGTAACCGGGCTAGTTTTCCTGCCATCCGCATTATTCACCGGCATTTTTATGACGATTGCCGGGAGGATGCTTGATCGGAACGGCCCGAAAGGAATTGTAACGACAGGGCTGATCATTACTGGAGCGACAACGATTCTGCTCAGCATGCTCAAGCTTGATTCGCCTTTGGCGATTATTTTTATTTTGATGATGATGAGGGGTATGGGGCTCGGGTTATCCAATATGCCGGCAACGACAGCCGGACTGAATGCCATTCCGGATCGTCTCGTTTCGCAAGGTTCTGCTGTCAATAATGTGATGAGAAGGGTGAGTTCTTCCCTAGCCATCGTCCTTATTTCCGTTTATTTCGAAGTAAGGAGAACGCAACTGTTCGCAACAGGCCAGTCAATGGAGGCCGGCAATCTTCAAGCGATAAATGAAGGTTTTCTCGTCTTCGGTATTTTAACAATCCTTACCATTCCAGCAGGGCTCATGCTTAGAAAGCCGAAAGCTACTTCGGTAACAACGTCATCAACATAAAAAAATATGCTGGAGATTTTTTTGCAGTTCTTCCAACTTATCAGAAAAAAGCATGACCACCGCAGCAAACGTGTTCATCGCAACATGGGTAGCAATCGGAACGATGAGACGTTTTGTCTTGACATATAGGAAAGCGAACGTCGCCCCCATGGATGTATAAATTAACAAATGTTCAAGTTCGCCGTGGACAATTCCGAAAATAAAAGAGCTGATTAAAACAGAAATCAAAAAATTAAACCGTGTATACAAACTCCCAAAAATCACTTGTCGGAAAACAATTTCTTCAAGGATTGGCCCGATGATTGTAAACACAAGAAAGAAAACAGGAAAAGACTTCGCAACCTCTACAAGCTGGGTCGTATTCTCTGAATTCGGGTCAACTTTTAAAAGATTTACTTCAATTGCACTCGCAGCGGCTTGAACGAAAAAAGAAAGAAAAACGCCAAAAAAAATCCAGCCGATGGCAACGAGAGGCGCTGATTTTTCAGAAGTTGGAAAGGGATATTCTTTTATTCGATTGGATAAGATGAGGATAGGAATTAATGCAGCCGCAAAGCTGAGTAAACTCCAAATAACAAAACCTTCTACAGATGCTACCTTATTAGTTATTCCAATCGCATAAAGCAAAGGCAATCCAGCCAAGCCGGAAAGCTGCATTAAAATATAAATGATTAAAATCCACCAATATTGCTTTCGCATGCATTCTTCTCCTCTCATTTCATTGTGCCCCTGCCATTGTATCATAACGCAATGGCTCATTTACAGCTTGCTTTATTATGCGAATTCTCTTTTGCAATTTTTATTTAAAAAAAGTGAGAGATACACTTGCAAAATAATGGATTATCTTTTAATATAATAAGTGGTTATTAGCACTCGGTTCCATTGAGTGCTAATAAAAAATGTGAACATATTTTAAGGAGGTTGTTTCACGTGTTAAAGCCTTTAGGAGATCGCATTTTGATTGAAACAGTTGAATCGGAAGAAAAAACTGCAAGCGGCATTGTATTGCCTGATTCCGCCAAAGAAAAACCGCAAGAAGGCCGCGTTGTTGCCGTTGGGAACGGTCGCGTAACTGACAATGGCGAACGTATTGCACTTGAAGTTGCAGAAGGCGATAAAATTATTTTCTCTAAATACGCTGGTACAGAAGTAAAATACGATGGTAAAGAGTACTTGATCCTTCGTGAAAGCGACGTACTTGCAATCATTAACTAAAAAATTACAAAGGAAACTACATAAAAACTTGAGGAGGGTGTATTACAATGGCAAAAGATATGAAATTCGGTGAAGAAGCCCGTCGTTCAATGCTTGATGGTGTTAATGCGCTTGCAGATGCTGTAAAAGTTACATTAGGTCCGAAAGGACGCAACGTCGTTCTTGAAAAGAAATTTGGTTCACCACTCATTACAAATGATGGTGTGACAATCGCAAAAGAAATCGAACTTGAAGATGCATTCGAAAACATGGGTGCAAAACTTGTCGCTGAAGTTGCAAGCAAAACAAATGATGTCGCTGGTGACGGTACGACAACTGCAACCGTCCTTGCTCAAGCGATGATTCGCGAAGGCTTGAAAAACGTCACATCCGGCGCAAATCCAATGGTGATTCGCAGAGGAATCGAAATCGCTACTCAAAGAGCAGTAGAAGAACTTAAAAAGATTTCCAAGCCAATTGAAGGCAAAGAATCAATTGCACAAGTAGCTGCAATCTCTTCGTCTGACGATAACATTGGCGAATTAATTGCTGAAGCAATGGAGCGTGTTGGCAACGACGGCGTTATTACAATTGAAGAATCAAAAGGCTTCGAAACAGAGCTTGAAGTTGTCGAAGGTATGCAATTCGACCGTGGATATGCTTCCCCGTACATGGTAACAGACTCTGACAAAATGGAAGCAGTTCTCGAAGATCCATATATCTTGATTACTGACAAAAAGATTTCAAACATCCAAGAAGTCCTTCCAGTTCTTGAGCAAGTTGTCCAACAAGGAAAACCATTGCTTCTCATCGCTGAAGACGTTGAAGGTGAAGCACTTGCAACACTCGTTGTGAACAAACTCCGCGGAACATTTAACGCTGTTGCGGTGAAAGCGCCTGGCTTCGGTGATCGCCGCAAAGCAATGCTAGAAGACATTGCAATCCTTACAGGGGGAGAAGTGATCACTGAAGATTTAGGACTTGACCTTAAATCAGCTCAAATCAATCAGCTTGGACGCGCTTCAAAAGTTGTTGTTACAAAAGAAAACACAACCATCGTTGAAGGATCTGGCGATTCAAATCAAATCGCAAGCCGCGTAAACCAAATTAGAGCACAACTTGAAGAAACAACTTCTGAATTCGATAAAGAAAAACTACAAGAACGCCTTGCTAAGCTTGCTGGCGGCGTAGCGGTTATCAAAGTTGGCGCTGCGACTGAAACAGAGCTTAAAGAGCGTAAGCTTCGCATCGAAGACGCATTGAACTCTACTCGTGCGGCTGTCGAAGAAGGAATTGTATCCGGCGGTGGAACAGCGCTCGTCGACGTTCTTAAATCAATCAAAGAAATTAACGCAGAAGGCGACGAAGCAACTGGTGTCAACATCGTTCTTCGTGCACTTGAAGAGCCAGTTCGCCAAATCGCAGACAACGCTGGTCTTGAAGGCTCCGTCGTTGTTGAGCGCCTAAAAGGCGAAGCGCCTGGCATCGGCTTCAACGCAGCAACTGGCGAGTGGGTTAACATGATTGACGCAGGTATCGTTGACCCAACAAAAGTTACTCGTTCCGCACTTCAAAATGCTGCATCCGTATCTGCTATGTTCTTAACAACTGAAGCAGTTATCGCCGACAAGCCAGAAGAAAGCGCTGGCGGCGGAATGCCTGATATGAGCGGAATGGGCGGAATGGGCGGCATGATGTAAGGAAAACTCTAAGCCCTTGATAGACCAAGGGTAGAGCACTTATCATCAAACCGTGGTCATTTTATTGGTCATAAGCGCCGATAAAATCACTCTAAATATAGAGGTCTCTCATTAATTCACTGAATTTTTGAGAGGCCTCTTTTTCTAATCCTCTTGTTAGATGTCCATATGTTCTCTCTACCTGTTCAGTAGTTGTATGACCCAATAGATGGGAGATTACCTTTGTCGGTACATTCCTTATATAACCTTTTGTTTTTTTGAATGAATTGTTCTTGGTCAATTAAAAGCTTTCTCTCGGCACCTGTATTTTTTGTTGAGGTTAATTCATATTTTTGTTTATTGTTGTTAGGATTGTATAAAGTTCTTCTGATATGGACGCTGTTTTCGTTAAAATTAAAATCCTTCCACTTTAATGTGATTGCTTCTCCAATTCGTGCACCTGAATAGGCGAGGAAGTTAAACATTAAGTGATCTAATAATAAAGTTGTTTACTTCTTGTTGAACTAACGCCCCGTTAGTTTAAGTGTAACTCTTCACAATTAATTGATATTATATAGGTAAACAGAAAGATAAATTAGAATTTAGTTTATAGTTATAAAAATAAGTTATTTATACCCTTATAATTCTTCAAAAAGGAGAGTGTATGAAAAAGACTATTGTTTTTGTATTAACGATATTTATATTATTCTCAGGATTCGCAACACAAAGTTATGCGTTGTCAGATTCGAAATCTGTGGCAATACAAGCATTGCTAGATGATGCCTGTCGTACATCAGGTGTGCCTGGAATGTCAATCTCGATACTTGCTGATGGTGAAGTGTTCTACTTTTCTTCTGGGTATGCAGATCTTGAAAAGGGGTTGTCTGCAAGTGAAAATACACTCTATGAGTTGGCCTCGGTGAGTAAAGCTTTTACTGGTATGGGGATTTTGCTATTGGAAGAGCAAGGGCTGCTATCAATGACTGACCCTATCCAAAAATATTTACCTTGGTTTACGTTAAAGTATCAAGGTAAACCTGTTGATATGCAAAGCCTTACACTAAATAACTTTCTTCACCATACCAGCGGCCTAACAAATATTAGACATACTCAAAATATTCCACAAGGTAATACGCCTGATATGTTGCAAAAGACTGTGGAAACGCTGGTAGATGCAGAATTGGCGTTCTCTCCCGGTGAACAATATAACTATGGAACCGTTAATTATGACGTATTGGGTTTGGTTATTGAGATTGTATCACGACAAAGCTATGAAGACTTTATGAAGGAACAGGTATTTCTACCCTTAGGTCTTCACCAGACGTATGTTTATAAAGAAGATGCTCAAGCCACTGGACAGTTAGCACAGGGCTACCGTTCTTCCTTTTTTATAACAACTCCATTTAACGCTCCGGATTATGCTGGGAATAAACCTGCCGGCTATATCATTTCTAATACAAAAGATATGGCGCGTTGGATGGGCATACAGATGGGTATCGTGCAGGACATACCCGAAATATTTCACAGGGTTATCGAAAAATCACATAGGGGTGATATGTCTGTTTCGGCTGTCAATGATATGTATTATGCGGCAGGTTGGTCGGTAAACGCTGAACAAACGTTTATAGAACACACTGGGGGTAATCCAAATTTTAGAACCGAAGTAGTCATACTGCCAAATGAAAGAACAGCCATCTGCTTACTGAGCAACGGCGCAAATACCAATATAAACCTGGTGCTAAAAGTTAAAAATATATTAAACGGCAATCTAACTCAGTCATATGAGATAAGCGGCACACAGCTTTTGGACATCATTTTGTCGTCTACCACAATTATTCTTTGCCTATTGGCCGTTCTGTTATTTCTCTTAGGATTAAGAAAAAGGAAAACGAATGAGCAGCAGCCCATGACAAAAAAGAGAACAATCGTAACAATTGTTTTCCTAATCGCTACGATTGCCCAGTGTATAATGTTTTTTGCCTTCGATTGGTCAACGATACTTATTTGGCAAACATATAGTGTTCTTACAACTTTAATTTCGTCAACATTATTAACAGCAAGCATTACTTGGTTTGTATATACTCACCGATTAGATGCATCGGTCCGAAAATAAGTATAATGTTAAGTAAATAAATCCTAATTTATCGATATTCTTAATTTAAAAAACGAGGCTGGGACAAAACCCCAGTAAATAAAAATTAAGGCGTTGGAGCTTACACTAAGAAGTGTAAACCCCACGCCTTTTTTTGTCGCAATTTTAGTAAACAAAAAGGGCACCCTTTGATAAAATTAAAGTGACCAAACAATAATTTTGGAGGTGCCCTTATGTTTAAACATTATACCATGAACCAAGTAGTTTTGCCGCTAGATTTAGAAATTAAGTTGAAAGAAAACGATATTGCCTTTGCGATCAATGATCTTGTAGAGAGTATTCCGGAAGAGGCTTTCGAGGACTTCATACGACAAACCGGCCGTCCTGCGTACCATCCTCGTATGATGTTGAAAATCATTTTGTGTGGGTATACGCAATCCGTGTTTTCTGGTCGTAAAATTGAAGCTTTATTACAGGATAGTATCCGCATGATGTGGTTGGCTCAAGGACATGAACCCAGCTATCGACTGTTCGGGCTGTCCACTCCGCGATTTGTGCACCAAAGCAAAAGAAGGGAACAACCGAAAAGTTTACATAAATGAAAAGTGGGAGTCCCAAAAAGAATATGTACGTGCGAAGCTTTCAGACGAAAAAACTGGTGAAATTTACGGAAAACGTAAAATTGACGTAGAACCAGCGTTCGGTTTCCTGAAGGCTAATTTGGGTTTCATTCGTTTTTCCGTCAGGGGAAAACAGAAGGTGAAAAATGAATTAGCATTTGCATTGATGGCGGTGAACTTGAGAAAGTACACCGCCACGAACGGTAAAATAGTACCGGAAGATAGAAACAACTCCACAAAAAAGGTTCCAAGCAAACTTTTGATTTGTTTGGAACCTTTTTATTGTGAAAAGAAAACCATACGCTAGGCGTATGGTTCCGGAAAGCTTTCAGCGATGTATCAA
>NZ_QCZG01000059.1 GCF_003097615.1 Pueribacillus theae | reverse complement strand
CTGGCCAGTAACAAAGGCTTTCAGCCGTAGAGCAAACCACCCGTTCACACGGGTGGTTTTGATTGTTAATTTATCGTTTAGTGACCATCCTGCTGGGAGATAATAGTAAAGCGAATTTGTTTCAGGAGGTCACTTCATGAATTGGACAGTTCTTGCTGTTGTTGTACAGTTATTTTTTGGTGTAGTCATTGGACTTTACTTTTGGAATTTGTTGCGTAATCAGAGAACACAGCGAGTTTCGATTGATAAAGAATCGAAAAAAGAAATGGAACAGCTGCGAAGAATGCGAAATATCTCATTGACAAAGCCATTGTCAGAAAAGATTCGACCTTCGAGCTTCAAAGAGGTGATAGGCCAAGAGGACGGGATCAAAGCATTAAAAGCAGCCATTTGTGGTCCCAACCCGCAGCATGTCATTATTTACGGACCGCCTGGTGTCGGTAAAACAGCGGCTGCAAGGCTTGTATTGGAAGAGGCGAAACGGAATAAAAATTCACCTTTTCGATATGATGCTGTATTTGTTGAGCTTGATGCCACGACTGCAAGATTTGATGAAAGAGGCATCGCGGATCCGTTAATTGGAGCGGTTCATGATCCGCTTTATCAAGGTGCAGGTGCAATGGGACAGGCGGGAATCCCGCAGCCTAAGCAAGGTGCTGTGACGAAAGCGCACGGCGGCGTTCTTTTCATTGATGAGATTGGGGAGCTCCATCCAATCCAAATGAATAAGTTGTTAAAAGTGTTGGAAGACCGGAAAGTATTTCTCGAAAGCGCTTATTACAGTGAAGAAAATCAATCGATTCCAGATTATATCCATGATATTTTTAAAAATGGCCTTCCGGCAGATTTTCGATTAATTGGGGCTACAACAAGATCGGCTGAAGAAATCCCGCCGGCTATTCGCTCAAGGTGTTTAGAAGTCTTCTTTAGGGAGCTGACACAATCTGAAATTGCCTTGATTGCCAAAAAAGCAGCTGTGAAGATAAAATGTGACATCTCTGATGAGGCGGTTGACATGGTAACAAAATATACACGCAACGGCCGTGAAACAGTGAATGTCATTCAAATTGCAGCAGGTGTTGCATCTGCAGATGGAAGAAAGGTTATTCAGCTAGAAGATATTGAATGGGTTGTTTACTCCAGCCAACTTTCCCCGAGGCCGGAAAAGAAAGTGAATGAAGAAGGGGAGGTTGGAATTGTAAACGGGCTTGCAGTTTACGGTCCAAATACAGGCGCACTTCTTGAAATTGAAGCAACCGTATGCAAAGCAAAAGGTGAAAGAGGCGAAGTAACGATAACTGGAATCGTAGAAGAAGAAAGCATTGGCAATAGCAGCAAATCGATTCGCAGAAAAAGTCTCGCGAAAAGCTCAGTCGAAAATGTCCTGACTGTTTTGCAAAAAAGAGGCATTAACGCTTCAAAATATGATATACATATTAACTTTCCGGGTGGGACCCCAGTAGATGGGCCTTCAGCTGGAATAGCAATGGCGACGGCAATTGTTTCAGCAATAAACAACAACGTCGTTCATTCAAAAACCGCGATGACAGGTGAAATCAGCATACATGGAAAAGTCAAGCCCGTTGGAGGAATATTTGCAAAAGTAAAAGCTGCAAAAGAAGCGGGTGCGACCCGGGTGATTATCCCGAGGGAAAACGACCAGGAAATGTTAAAGCAAATAAAAGGAATTGAAATTATACCAGTAAGTGACTTTGTAGAGGTTCTTGACCTTGTGTTATTGCCAAATCACGGTGAGATAAAATCGAATATCGTACCGGCGGTTAGTGGATTACATGGGGCCCCGACTAGAAAGATATAAGTCGGGGTTTTTCATTGTATGTTAATATATTCGAAGAAGTCTATCATTCGCAAATGCATTTTTATTACGTTAAAATAAGGATTAATTATAAATTGTTTTTATTTGAATGGCTCATTGGAGGTGCGGATCTATGTCAAAACAAGAAATTAGAATTCCAATATTGCCCTTAAGAGGATTGCTTGTCTATCCATCGATGGTTATCCACCTTGATGTTGGGCGTGAAAAATCTGTTCAAGCGCTTGAATCAGTTATGTTAGGGGATCAATTTATATTTTTGACGGCTCAAAAAGAAAGTGCTTTAGAACAGCCGGAAGAAACAGATATATACAAAATGGGAACATATGCAAAAGTAAAACAAATGCTTAAACTTCCGAATGGGACGATTCGTGTACTTGTTGAAGGCATCCAACGAGGGAGAATAACGAATTTTACAGAGACCGAACAATATTTTGAAGCGGATGTGGAACTGATTGAAGAACATGCTTCAAAAGATGCTGAAGAAGAAGCACTCATGAGAACGGTCTTGGATCTTTTTGAACAATATATCAAGCTCTCAAATAAAGTATCGGCAGAAACGTTGGCATCGGTTCAAGATGTTGAAGAACCGGGGCGTTTAGCAGACGTTATTGCTTCACATCTAACATTAAAGGTTCAAGAAAAACAACAAATATTAGATGCCGAAAATGTAAAAGAAAGATTAAACGTCTTAATACAAATCTTAAACAACGAGAAAAAGATTCTTGATATCGAGAAGAAAATTGGGCAACGTGTAAAACGTTCAATGGAAAAAACACAAAAAGAGTATTATTTGCGTGAACAGATGAAGGCAATCCAAAAAGAGCTTGGAGAAAAAGAAGGAAAAGCGGGAGAGGTTGCTGACTTAAGAGAAAAAATCGAATCAATTGGAATGCCTGAACATATGAAAGAGACAGCATTAAAGGAGCTTGAACGGTATGAAAAAATTCCGTCCAGTTCAGCTGAAAGCGGGGTTGTACGCAATTATCTTGACTGGCTAATCCAATTGCCATGGACAAAAGCAACAGAGGACAGGCTTGATGTCCAGTATACGGAAGAGGTTCTGAATGAAGATCACTACGGATTAACAAAAGTCAAAGAACGTGTGCTTGAATATATCGCCGTTCAACAGCTGTCAAAATCTTTACAAGGCCCGATCCTCTGTCTTGCAGGCCCCCCAGGGGTTGGAAAAACCTCGCTTGCCCGCTCCATCGCAAAGGCCTTAAATCGAAATTTTGTCCGCATTTCACTTGGGGGCGTTCGTGACGAAGCTGAAATTCGAGGACACAGGCGGACATATGTAGGGGCAATGCCCGGAAGAATTATCCAAGGTATGAAAAAAGCTGGAACGATAAATCCTGTCTTTTTACTGGATGAAATTGATAAGATGGCAAATGATTTCAGGGGTGATCCTTCCGCTGCTTTGCTTGAAGTGCTCGATCCTGAGCAAAACAGTACGTTTAGTGATCATTTTATTGAAGAACCCTACGACTTATCGAATGTGATGTTTATTACAACTGCCAATAATATTGGGGCGGTTCCCGGACCCCTTTTGGATCGGATGGAAGTGATTAGCATTGCCGGCTACACTGAAGTTGAAAAAACTTATATTGCAAAAGATCATTTAATACCTAGGCAGCTTGAAAAACATGGGATGGAAAAAAAAATGCTGCAAATCCGCGAGGGCTCTATTGTTAAGCTGATTCGCCAATACACAAGAGAGGCTGGGGTCCGTAATCTTGAAAGACAAATTGCTTCGCTTTGCCGTAAAGCAGCAAAGCAAATCATAACAACTGGTAAAAAGAAAGTCATTATCACCGAGAATAACCTTGAAGAATTTCTTGGAAAACCAATCTTTCGATACGGACAAGCAGAAGAAGAAGACCAAGTGGGTTCAGCAACTGGCTTAGCTTATACCCCTTCTGGAGGGGATACGCTTTCCATTGAAGTGTCGATTTATCCCGGGAAAGGGAAATTGATTTTGACCGGAAGCCTTGGCGATGTCATGAAAGAGTCGGCGCAAGCGGCTTTCAGTTATATTCGTTCAAGGGCTGAACAGCTCAAAATAGACGCGGATTTTCATGATAAAAACGATATCCATATCCATGTTCCTGAAGGCGCGACACCAAAGGACGGCCCTTCAGCAGGAATTACAATTGCAACATCTATTGTGTCCGCATTAACCGGAATCCCTGTAAAAAAGGAAGTCGGCATGACAGGGGAAATTACCTTAAGAGGCCGGGTTCTTCCAATTGGAGGGCTAAAGGAAAAAAGCTTGAGCGCGCACAGGGCGGGGTTAACAACGATTCTTTTTCCGAAAGACAATGAAAAAGATCTTGATGATATTCCCGAAAGTGTAAGAAAAGATTTAACGTTTATTCCAGTTTCCCATCTTGACGAAGTCCTTCAGTATGCGTTAAATCGAGGGGAGAAGCAATGAAAGTCGTTGAAGCAGAGATCGTGACAAGTGCTGTCAAGCCTCATCAATATCCGGAACTTAATGTTCCGGAAATAGCACTTGCCGGCCGTTCGAATGTAGGAAAGTCTTCCTTTATCAACAAAATGATAAACAGAAGGAATCTCGCAAGAACGTCGCAGAAGCCTGGGAAAACGCAAACGTTAAATTTTTATTTAATCAACCAAGAATTGTGCTTTGTCGACGTCCCAGGGTATGGCTATGCGAAAGTATCCAAAGCGGATCGAGAAGCCTGGGGACGAATGATTGAAACCTACTTTTTGGAACGGGAACCGCTGCGTGGGGCGATCTTAATCGTAGATATGCGCCACGAACCGACAAAAGACGATATTGCTATGTATGATTGGTTTAAACATTTTGAGATTCCGGTTATCGTTATCGCTACAAAAGCGGATAAAATTCCAAAAGGAAAACGTCAAAAACACTTAAAACAAGTGAAAGTTACATTAAACATGGATCCTGATGATGTGCTTCTTTCTTTTTCGGCTGAAACAGGTGAAGGGAAGGATGCTGTGTGGCAATCCATTAAAAAGCTAGTTTATTAATATTGAAGTGATAGGATGGCTGCGGTTTCTCCGCAGCTTTCAATAAAAAAATTTATTGAAAATTTTAAATTAAGGGAATATAATAACAATACAAAAGAGCACCTAAAGGCTATTTTGTATTTCGGGATACATGATATGAAAGCACTTCCTTTGTAAGTCCAACCAAGGAAAGGAGAGGTGACGAGCAAATTTTCCTACGAACAAGTAGATTGTCATTTTTGAAAAGGAGGAGTCTCTATGGTTAATTTTGAAAAGATTGACCGAGTGGATATTGAATCGTTGCATCATGATTTCAATGTCGACCATCTGCTTGATTATATTCATGATGGTCTAAGAAAAATAGACAAAAATTACCCACTTGATCTTTATTACAAGTATGAAAAGCAACGATGGCAAATCCAAGAGCTGGATTTTAAACAAGATAAAATTGACTGGAATGAAAAATTAACAGAAGGGCAGCGAAAAGCTTTTTTAAGCATTGCTTCCGGATTTCACCACGGTGAAAGACAAGTAGCCGTAGATGTCATTCCAATGATTTCAGCAATGCCGACAGATGAGCATAAAGTCTTTCTATCAAGCCATTTGGAAGATGAGTCGAGGCATACCATTTTCTTCGATCGGTTTTACCGGGAAGCAGTCGGAATTGAAGCTGAGAATATGATGGAAACCCTCGATAAATCATTTGATTTTATGAGTGAAACATTTATTGGAGCGTTCGGTTTTTTAGCTTATCTTGTTGATCAAATTCGTGTAAACCCGGATGATAAACGATTGCTCGTTTCTGCTTTAACAAATTATCAACTTTGGATCGAAGGCGTTTTGGCATTGAGCGTCATGAAACTCACCCTTAGCTTTTGCAAAAATAATAATGTTCTTCCTGGCTTTCATAAAGGGTTTTTGGCTACAACACGTGACGAATCACGCCATGTTCAATTTGGGATGAGATTGTTGAAAGAATTGATTCATAATGATTCGAAATTAACAACGATTGTCTACGATACGGTTACAACAATGTTAACGTTGAGCAGTACATTTACTCAAAAGGTTGATTACTCGATGCTCGGGTACGAAAGAGATATGATCAGAAATGTCATGATGACGAATCTTAAAAAGAAATTTAATATGATTGGACTTCCTATTCCGGAAGAATTACAGGATAAAATTCGGGCGATTGAGCCAGAGGCTGCGGCTGGAGGATGATCGTGAACGAAGTTTAACGTCATTTGACAAGGAGGGAATACAGATGAATCACGAACTTTTTAGCGTTGAATGGGTAGAACAAGTTGAAAAAGAAATGAAAAAAGGCCCTTCCCTAGAACGTAAAAACAGTGTTGAGCCCAATTATTGGAACTGGATTGAAAATTGTAAAAAAAATTTAAATATAAAGCTTGCTCTTGTCATGAAAAATGATGATGGACAAAATGACCGTTATGCCTATTTCAATATTAAAGAAGGCGAAGTTGTAAATGGTTATATTGGGACATTTGAGGAAAGAGGTTCGGCAGATGTTGTCTTATCTGGAACGAAAGCGGATTGGATCGAAGTGATTGAAGGCCCGCGGAATCTTACTCAGAATATGATGTACCGTAAAATAAAACTAGCCCAAGGAAATATTCATTTCTTTTTTCGGAATATTTACTATTTTGTAGAACTGCTACGCTGTGGGCTTCGCGTTCCCATCCAAGAAAAGCTAACATCATCTTAATATGAAATGAGGGATTGGCATGCCCGGTTCATACACATCCCCGACAGGCTTGAAAGGTTTATTTAAAAAGGAGGCAAAAAGAAGAGAGTTAACGAAGTATCCAGTAGGCCGTTATCGAATTTTTCTTTTAGCGGTTGTTGTGTTTGCAAATATCATTGCCAGCTATGAAGGGAACCTTGCACCGATCGTACCGATGTTACTGGAAGAATTAAATATTACGGCAGCCATTTACGGCCAATTAAATGTCATCCCGATCATTGTAACTGCTTTAGTTTCATTATTTGTCGGTGTGTACGCTGACCGTTGGGGACGATCGATTATCGTTCTGATGGGCGTTTTTCTTACAGCGATTTTTATCTTTTTATTAGCGGGCATTACGACGATACAAGGGTTTTTAATTATTAAAATTTTACTGGGCATTGTAGATGGCTTAGCATTTGCGCCAATCGCTGGACTTGTACGCGATTTCTCACCCCAAATGGGGAGAGGAGTTGCTTATGCATTTTGGACGTTAGGACCTGTAGGCGGTCCATTTATTGCGAACTTTATTGCTTCATGGACATTGCCGATTTTCGGCACGTGGCAATCGCAATTGTACATTATGGGCACGATTTGTGTGATGTTTTGGATTGTGATTCTCGTTTGTTTGCGTGATTTATCACCTGAACTCAGGTCGAAAATATATGTTTCTGAACCGAAGGAAGGCGAGGCAGCAGAAAAGCATCAAGATAAAGGGGAATCGATTTCTCAAAAAACGGGGTTAAAAGGGATATTTTCTCACCCTGTAATTTGGATACAGCCAATAGGTATTGTGATTTTTTTGCCAATTTATTTCACTATGATTGTCTACGGGCCATTGTTTTTTACTGAAGTGTACAATGTTACGACGGCTGAAGGTTCGAAATTTACGATGTATTATTGGCTCGGAACTTTCATTGGATTGTTTTTGGCAGGTGGGATATCTGATCGAATAGGATTAAGGAAAATCTGTACACTAGTCGGTGCTTTATCAGCTATTATTTTCAATCCAATCTGGATCATTTGGGGAATGAGCGCATCAACAAACTTAGGCTTAGTTGGGGTCTTTTCGTTTTTGGCTGGCTTTACGGGTGCTGCAGCCTACTCCCCATGGATGGCGATGTATTCAGAGAACCTTGAATCGGTGAATCCGAATATTCAAGCGACGGGATGGGGTTTTTATGGTTTGGTTACAAGGCTTGCCGCATTGTTAGTCGCTTTGTTGGCCCCCGTCGTCGTCGAAACGACAGGAAGTTGGAAATCGTGGTTTATGATTGCTGAAATTGGTATGATATGTTACTTAATCTTTCCATTTCTAGCAATCGGACAATTATTCCCTACAAAAGTTTCTGTTCCTCCTGCTGAAAAAGCCCAATAAATGATTCGTTACACAGATAAACTTGACTAGATCATATGGCGTTGATCTAGTCTTTTTCTATTTCTTTTTGAAAAACAAAAAGTAGAGGCCAAGCCCAATTAACAAAATTGGCCAAAACCCTTTAAATAGTGTTTCAACTTTCATAAGGATAAGTTGAAAATTGGCATAAAAAAGTTCTAATAGGGAAATCATAATTAGAATACATGCGGTTAAAAAGCCTCCTTTTTTCGTTTTAAAGTATTGAACAAGAAAGGCGACGCCTACAATAAGCGTGTACATTCCCCAACTTTTTGGCCAGAATTCAACATTTGCAGCTGCAAAAAAGTGAATACCTAATCCTAAAAGAAGTGTACCAGGGAAAAACGAAGCCGCTTCTTTTCCTAAAAATCCATGTGCGAGAAAGGCAATGCCAATGACAATTAAAATAAACTGCCAATCTAATAGCGTTTGAATAAAAGTGACATGTAAAGAATCTAAAAAGAAAAATAGGCCTACACCCAAAAGAAGAATACCAATGAAAATATGATGATTTCTCACTTCGTCTTCGCTCCAAGATTTTTGATTCGTGTCGAATTGTTTGTTATACTAGCTTCGGTATTAAGTTAGGAAATTTGATGAAAGAAAACGTATTAGCATTTTTCTTATCATACCATACGATTCAAACACTTTTCACAATTAATCGTATGAAATTGCATAATCAATGCTAAACTAGTAGTAAAGACTTTGTTCGAAGTAGAGGGTGATCCTTTTGCACATTCTTGTACTTAGCTTAAACCATAAAACAGCCCCAATTCATATACGGGAGAAGATGGCTTTTCAAGACGAAGAATTGCCTCGAGCACTATCAGTACTGCGCCATACGAAAAGCATTTTAGAATGTGTGATTGTATCAACGTGCAACCGTACTGAGGTATATGTCGTAAGTGATCAGCTTCACACAGGCCGCTATTATACGAAGGCATTTTTAGCTGACTGGTTTTCGCTTGATAAAGAGATGTTCACACCTTACTTAACGATACGCGAAAATGAAGCATGCATTGAGCATTTGTTTAGGGTCACCTGTGGGCTCGACTCCATGGTGTTGGGTGAGACACAAATCCTCGGGCAAGTTCGTGACTATTTTATGTTGGCGCAAGATGAAGGCACAACAGGGACGATTTTCAATGAACTCTTTAAACAAGCAGTGACACTGGCTAAAAAGGCGCATTATGAAACTGGGATTGATGAGTCAGCCGTCTCCGTCAGCTATGCAGCCGTTCACCTTGCAAAGACGATTTTTGGGAATTTAAAGAACAAGAAAGTACTGATTGTCGGAGCAGGCGAAACGGGTGAATTAACGGCTAAAAATTTACGAGGTAACGGTGTAAAACAAATAACGGTTATGAATCGCACGTTCGAAAGGGCTCAACGGCTCGCTAAGCAACTGAAAGGGCAAGCGATGTCATTTCATGAACTTCAAAAGGCAATGACCGACTGTGATATAATCATTAGCTCGACCGGATCAAAGGAATACGTCGTAACGAATAGCATTGTCCAGCCTGCCTTAAAGAAGCGTAAAGGTCGGCCTTTATTCATGATTGATATTGCCGTTCCCAGAGACCTCGATCCCGAAATTGACAAAAACGAAAGCGTCTTTTTGTACAATATTGACGATTTAAAACATATCGTTGAAGAGAACTTAAAGGAACGCAAAAAAGTAGCAGAAAAAATTGAATTAATGGTTGAAGAAGCTGTTGTAGAATTTCAATCTTGGTTAAACACGCTTGGCGTTGTTCCGATGATCTCCGCGTTAAGGACAAAAGCACTCGCCATTCAATCGGAAACGATGGCAAGTATCGAGCGTAAGCTTCCCGATTTATCCGAAAGAGAAATAAAAGTGTTAAGAAAGCATACGAAAAGCATTGTAAACCAGCTTCTAAGAGATCCTATTTTAGGATTGAAGGAAATGGCTGCAGAGCCAAAGGCTGAAGAAGCAATGGAAATGTTTGTAAGAATCTTTGCGATTCAGGAAGAAGTTGAGAAGGAAAAAGAAAAGCAGCAGGTACAGTTTGAGAAAAAAAATGAAACAACCGAAAAAAAGAAGCTAGCTTCTGTTGGAACATTGAAAGAATTGCCGCTTCGCCCCTAGGAGAGGAGGCAAGGCCCTTTGTATATGATCGATTGGATTTATGAAATAACGATTATCCTCTATGCTATTTCTTTACTCGGGTATTTTATAGATTTTTTGCAAAACAACCGGAAGGCAAACCGCTTTGCTTTCTGGTTGCTTTCTATTGTATGGGCTTTGCAAACTTTGATTTTTGTCGTCTATTTTTTTGATTTAAATCGTTATCCAATATTAACCCCCTTTGAAGGGTTTTATTTCGTCACTTGGATGATTATTACGCTGTCTTTAATCATTAACTGGTTTTCTCGTATTGATTTTTTCGTTTTCTTTGCGAATATGATCGGATTTTTAATGATGTCGCTTCACTTTTTTTCTCCTAAGAGCGAATTATCCCCTTTAATAACGGCGACGTTGACGACAGAGTTGTTTCTTATGCACATTGCAATGGCTTTTTTATCTTATGCGGCGTTTACGCTCTCTTTCGTATTTGCAGTCATGTATGTTATTCAGTATGAAATGCTTAAAAATAAGAAAAGCATTAAACGGCTAGGCAGGTTCGGAAGTTTAACCGAGCTTGAAAGAATGTCATTTTTCTTTGCAATGGTTGGTGTGCCGCTATTGTCGCTAAGCATTATATGGGGTGGGATTTGGGGCCATCTCACAATAGACCAATTCAATTATTTGGATGCTAAAGTTATCACGTCTATTATGGTAGTCATCGGATACTGCTTCTTTTTATATGCGAAAGTAGTGAAAAATACTCAAGGCAAAAGCCTTTCATTTATAAACATTGTGGCTTTTTTATTATTATTAATCAATATTTTTCTATCACGCTCATTTTCAGAATTTCATTGGTGGTAAAAGGCTTTTCTATTACAAAGTTGAGTATTAGCGGGGCGATTTTACCTGAAGAGAACCTTTTTTTGAAAGAAAAACCCGCTTCTCGGAAGGTAAATCGAACCCGCGGGCGCGGTTATATTACACTGTTTAACGGAGCTTTTCTAGGAGGAATTTGATGACTAAAATTATTGTAGGATCCAGAACGAGCAATTTGGCAATGACACAAACAAAATGGGTCATCGAGCGGTTAAAAGAATTAAAGTTGCCGATAGAATTTGAAGTAAAAAAAATCATGACAAAAGGTGACCGTATTCTTGATGTGACATTGTCCAAGGTCGGTGGCAAAGGGCTTTTTGTTAAAGAATTGGAACTTTCTATGCTGAATGGAGAAATTGATATGGCGGTTCACAGCATGAAAGACATGCCCGCGAATCTTCCAGAAGGTTTGATCATTGCCAGCATTCCGATCCGTGCCGATCACCGCGATGCGTTCATTTCAAAAAAGTATGATTCACTCGATTCGATGCCAAGCGGGGCGATTGTTGGAACGAGCAGCTTAAGAAGATCCGCGCAAATTTTGGCAAAGCGCCCTGATTTAGAGATAAAATGGATTAGGGGAAATATAGAGACACGCCTCAGGAAGCTGGATGAAGAAAACTATGACGCCATAATTTTAGCTGTTGCAGGACTTGAGCGAATGGGCTGGTCGAATGAAATCATTACAGAATATCTCCCTGTCGACACTTGTTTACCTGCTGTTGGTCAAGGCGCACTTGCGATTCAATGTAGGGAAAACGATAACAAAATGATTGATATCCTCACTAAGTTAAACGATGAACCGACAATGAAAACCGTGGCAGCCGAAAGGGCTTTTTTACATACGCTTGAAGGCGGTTGCCAAGTGCCGATTGCGGCCTATGCCGAAATGACTCAAGGTGATGCCATTCGATTAACAGGCCTTGTAGGTAAACCTGACGGTTCAGTCATTATAAGTGAAAGTGAGGAAGGTTCTGAACCTAGCAAGCTTGGCAAACAACTGGCGAAGAGGCTTATCGAACGCGGGGCAGGAACGATTCTTGAACGTGTGAAAGAAGAGTTGGACAAATGAATTCGAAACCGTTGGAAGGGAAACGCATTTTAATAACGAGAATGAAATCTCAAGCGAAGCGCTTTGCCGAAAACATTCGTGGTTTAGGCGGGGAACCGGTTGTCATTCCGCTTATTTCTATTGTTCCACCGGGAAATCAACAGCCAATGATAGAGGCATTACGGCGCATCGAACAGTTTGACTGGCTTGTTTTAACGAGCCAAAATGGAGTGAAAGCTTTCTTCTCAGTTTTAGAGAAGGAAAAGATTCCGAAGGAGTGGTTGACACATATAAAAATTGCCGTTGTCGGAACGAAAACAAAGCAAGAGGTTGAAAACTTTGGATTTCAGGCCTATTTGATTCCGGAGCAGCATTTTACCGCGGAAGCCTTAGTTGATGCCCTTTTAGGGAAAATCAAAAAAGGCGAGCATGTATTAATGGCAAGAGGAAATTTAGCGAGAGATCTTTTGCCTGAAAAATTAAATGAACATGGTTTGCATGTTGTCGATGTTGTCGCTTACGAAACAAAGCTTAATCAAGAAGGACAAAAAGAACTTATTGAAGAAATAAATAATGAAAGCCTTGATGTCATTACTTTTACAAGCTCCTCAACTGTCAACCATTTCGTTGAACTGCTAAGTAAAATAGATTGGAAAAACAAACTGAAATCGACATGCCTCGCCGCCATTGGCCCGATAACTGCAAATACGATGATCAAATACGAAATTCCCCCCGATGTTGTCGCAAAAGTAAATACAACAGAAGGCTTGCTTGAAGAAATCATACATTATTTTAGGAGGAAAAAAGAATGAACAGCTTACAATTTGACCGGCATCGCCGTCTGCGACAAAGTGACAGCATGAGAAAACTCGTCCGCGAAACAAGATTACATAAAGAAGATTTAATCTATCCCATCTTTGTTGTTGAAGGTGAAAAGGTTAAAGAAGAGGTCTCTTCGATGCCTGGAGTTTACCATCTTTCACTCGATAATCTTAAAGCAGAGATTGAAGAAGTATCTAGTCTTGGCATTCAGTCAGTTATTATGTTCGGTGTTCCAAACCATAAAGATGATGTCGGTTCTGAAGCATACGCCGACAACGGAATCGTTCAGCGGGCCATTGCTCAAATTAAAGAAACCCATCCACATTTAACTGTTATTGCAGATACATGCCTTTGCCAGTATACCGATCACGGTCACTGCGGCGTGATAAAAGATGGAATGGTTGAGAATGATGAAAGTTTAAAGTTGCTTGCTGAAACCGCTGTTTCACAAGCGAAAGCAGGGGCGGACATCATCGCGCCGTCAAATATGATGGACGGATTTGTTGCAGCGATTAGGCAAAGGCTCGACGAAGAAGGTTTTGAACAGATTCCGATTATGTCCTACTCGGTAAAATATGCTTCTGCTTTTTACGGGCCGTTTCGGGACGCAGCAGGCAGTGCTCCTCAATTTGGTGACAGAAAAACGTACCAAATGGATCCAGCAAACCGTCTTGAAGCACTTCGGGAAGCGGAATCAGATATTGCTGAAGGCGCCGACTTTTTAATGGTGAAGCCTGCGATGTCTTTTATGGATATCATTAGAGAACTAAAAGATCGCTTTCCTTATCCCATTGTTGCCTACAATGTGAGCGGAGAATATTCCATGATCAAAGCCGCCGTCCAAAATGGCTGGTTTGATGAGAAAGAAATTGTTCTTGAAATGCTCACAGGCTTAAAAAGGGCAGGCGCCGATCTTATTATGACGTATCATTCAAAAGACGTTGCTAGATGGTTAGACGAAAAATAACAAAGTTGCTCGATAAGGGGTGCGTATGTGTGAAAACGTATGAACGTTCAAAACAAGCGTTTGAAAAAGCGCTCAAATTAATGCCGGGTGGTGTCAACAGCCCTGTTCGTGCTTTTAAGTCTGTCCATATGAATCCTGTTTACATGGAAAAGGGCAAGGGTTCCAAAGTGTATGACATTGACGGGAATGAGTACATTGATTATGTGCTTTCATGGGGACCTCTCATTTTAGGCCATGCTGACGAACAAGTTATTGCCGCCATTCAAGAAACAGCAGTAAAAGGGACAAGTTTCGGTGCGCCGCACGAGCTTGAAACGAAGCTTGCCGAGCTTGTAATTTCTCGCGTTCCGTCTGTCGAAGTTGTTCGGATGGTAAACTCCGGCACTGAAGCAACAATGAGTGCATTAAGACTGGCAAGGGGCTATACAGGCCGAAATAAAATCATAAAATTTGAAGGCTGCTATCACGGCCACGGTGATTCTTTATTAATTAAGGCCGGTTCCGGAGTAGCCACACTTGGCCTTCCTGATAGCCCTGGCGTGCCAGAAGGTGTTGCTAAAAACACGATTACCGTTCCATACAATGACCTGGAAAGCGTCCGTTACGCATTTGAACAGTTCGGCGAAGACATTGCCGGTGTGATTGTAGAACCTGTCGCTGGAAACATGGGCGTTGTCCCTCCGCAGAAGGGCTTTTTGGAAGGATTAAGAGAAGTAACAGAAGAATACGGAAGCCTTCTTATTTTTGATGAAGTAATGACAGGATTTCGTGTCGATTATCATTGTGCGCAAGGTTATTTCGGCATTAGCCCTGATTTGACATGTTTAGGAAAAGTCATCGGAGGCGGGCTCCCAGTCGGCGCTTACGGTGGAAAAAGAGAAGTGATGGAGCAAATCGCGCCGAGCGGGCCAATCTATCAGGCGGGAACCCTTTCAGGAAATCCCCTTGCAATGGCTGCCGGCTATGCAACGCTTTCACAGCTTACACCCGAAACCTATACTGAATTTCGAAGAAAAGCGGATCTGCTCGAGAAGGGTTTAAAACAAGTGGCTGAAAAATACGATGTGCCACATACGATTAATCGTGCGGGTTCGATGATTGGTTTATTTTTCACAAATGAAGATGTCATAAACTATGAAGCTGCAAAATCATCCAACCTTGATTTCTTTGCGTCTTATTTTAAAACGATGTTGGAAGAAGGCGTCTCCCTTCCTCCTTCTCAGTTTGAAGGATTGTTTCTATCAACTGCCCATAGTAATGAAGATATTGAAAAAACAATCGCTGCAGCAGACACGGCATTTAAAAAATTAAAAAAATAACTTTAACCTGAATTATTCACACTTTGCCCATGAGGGAATTAATTGAAGCAAAGATATCAATTTTTTTGTTTCATTGACAATAACTAAAAGAGATTTTCTAATTTTGTTAAAGCTTAATCTGGTAGCCCCGAAAATTTCCTGTTTTTGGGCATACTACTCCCTTGGTTCAACATTAGATTTTTAAAAATAGATATTAGAATAGTTTATTCTAGCTT
>NZ_QCZG01000058.1 GCF_003097615.1 Pueribacillus theae | reverse complement strand
GCTGGCCAGTAACAAAGGCTTTCAGCCGTAGAGCAAACCACCCGTTCACACGGGTGGTTTTGATTGTAATAATCTTGCCCTTTCGCAAATGTAAACAAATCCAACTTCTCATCCCTCACCTCCAAGAAAGAGGCGCCGGCGTTTGCCTTAAGGATGAGAGAGATAAATGAATATGGTATGATGATATAGGAAGAATTGTTACCTTAGCCGAATGTATTGGGGTGGGCTTGTGAAAAGTACGAAGCATGTAACGGAAACAGCCATTTTATTAGTGCTATATATGGTTTTATTTACGATTGTTTACTTTATTCCATTCTTAGGAATATTTTTTGTATGGGTTCTCCCGCTGCCCTTTATTATGAATGCGGTAAGAAATGGCAGGAATGCGACAATTTATATGTTTGTGATCGCACTTGTGCTGTCACTTCTTTTCAGCCTGCCTGCAGTTCTGATCACATTGATGTTTGCGAGTGTAGGTGTGATTGTTGGTGAAGTTTACCGGAGAAAGGGTGCTGCTTTTCACATTTTGCTTGCTGGAACGCTTACATTTATTGTAAACTTTCTCCTCCTATACGTTCTTGTTGTCGTATTCTTAGGCATTGATCCGATCACAGAATTGGTTAGTGGCATGAAAGATACGATAAAGCAAATGCAGCAGCTTTCACCAGAGCAATTTGCAGGAAATGAGAAACTGCTTGCCGCTTTTTTTAAACAGCTCGACCTTCTAACATACATCGTGCCAAGCATGCTGCTTATTTCTGCGTTTATTTTTGCTTTAATTACGCAGCTAATCGCAAATTTATTTTTAAAAAGGTTCAATTTCGAAATACAAGCATGGAAACCATTTCATGAATGGTCGCTTCCAAAAAGTTTGCTTTTTTATTATTTAATCGTTTTATTTTTAGTATTGATTGGTTTGGAAGAGGGCTCTACACTCTATGTGATTGTAATGAATCTGCAGCTTTTACTCGAAATTGCAATGATCTTGCAGGGCTTTACGGTTATTTTTGCCTTTAGTAAAATAAAAGGATGGTCATTAGCGATCCCTATTGTTATCGTCGTCGGCTCTTTTTTACTTACTATTCCTCTACAATTCGTGAAATTGCTAGGAATTATTGATTTGGGAATCGATTTAAGAAGCCGAATGAAATCGTAGGCAGGAGGAGAAAGCATGCCAAAGTTTTTAATGACTAAATATAACAGTTATCAATTGTTAGCCTTCATTGCAATTTCAATTGTTTTTGTAATAGTGATTAGTTTTTACAATTTAGCTTTAGGTTTGATTGCTTTTGTTTTCGTTGCTCTCCTTACGTGGTATGCTGTTCGAAAAGAAATCCTCTTCCGCAAAGAATTGCTGGAATATATTGCAACACTCTCCCACCGGGTAAAAAAAGTCGGTGATGAAGCGTTGATGGAAATTCCAATCGGGATCATTTTATATGACGATGAATTTCGTGTGGAGTGGATGAATACGTATGCGGCAACATGTTTTGAAGACGGTGTTCTCGTTGGAAATACGTTAAACCATATTTCAACAGAATTAATCCCGCTTATTAATAAAAAGGATGCTGAGCGTGAAGAAATTGAGTTAAATAAACGCATTTATGAAGTTCATATGAAACGAAATGAGCGGCTTCTTTACTTTTTTGATGTCACTGAAGAGAGAGAGTTAAAGAAACGCTACCAAGAGGAACAAATTGTTTTTGCGATCGTTTATCTTGATAACTATGATGAATTGACACAAGGGATGGATGATACGGCCAGAAGCAATATTAATAGCCAAGTGACGGATTTATTAAATCGATGGGCTGTCGATCATGGGGTTTACTTAAAACGAAGCTCGTCTGAAAAGTTTTTTGCTGTTTTTAACGAACGGACATTGTCGAGCTTAGAGAAAACGAAATTTTCTTTGCTTGATGAAGTTCGTGAATTTACATCCAAGCTAAACGTTCCGATTACATTAAGTATTGGCGTCGGGTGCGGAACAGCGGATTTTCAAGAGCTTGGACAGCTTGCACAGTCAGGGCTTGATCTTGCGCTTGGAAGAGGCGGGGATCAAGTGGCAATTAAGCAAATGAACGGAAAAGTTAAGTTTTACGGCGGGAAAACGAATCCAATCGAAAAAAGAACGCGTGTCCGGGCAAGAGTCATTTCACATGCGTTAAGGGAGCTAGTGTTGGATAGCGATAAAGTTCTAATTATGGGACACAAACGGCCTGATATGGATGCAATTGGGGCGGCAATTGGCATTTTGAAAGTTGCCCAAGCAAATGAAAAAGAAGGCTACATTATTTTTGATAAAAATGAAAAAAACATTGGCATCGAAAAGCTGATGGAAAAAGTTAAAGAAGATAATTCGCTTTGGAGCCGTTTTATTCAGCCTGAAGAAGCGTTGGAAATGTTAACTTCCAGGACACTTCTCGTTGTTGTGGATACACATAAACCTTCTCTCGTTATCGAAGAGAAACTTATTAATCGAATTGATCGTGTCGTTGTCATTGATCACCACCGCCGCGGAGAAGACTTTATCTCCGAACCTGTTCTTGTTTATATGGAGCCCTATGCTTCATCTACGTCTGAACTCGTGACAGAGCTGTTTGAATACCAGCCAAAGCGTTTAAAATTGAACATGCTTGAATCAACCGCGCTACTTGCAGGAATTACGGTCGATACGAAAAACTTTACACTAAGAACAGGATCGCGCACATTTGATGCGGCATCCTATTTACGATCAAGGGGAGCGGACACCATTCTTGTCCAGAAATTTTTAAGTGAAGATTTGCAGCAGTTCATTCAACGATCAAAAATTATTGAAAAAGCCGAAATATACCGTAATGGCATTGTCATTGCGAAAGGTGAGCCGGATAAAACGTACGATCAAGTGTTGATTGCCCAAACGGCGGATACGCTCCTGTCGATTAACAATGTCGCCGCTTCTTTCGTTATTTCAAAGCGAACCGACGGGAAGATTAGCATAAGTGCGCGTTCGCTTGGTGACGTCAATGTTCAAGTAATTATGGAGGCTTTGAATGGCGGCGGCCATCTGACAAATGCAGCGGCACAGCTTGAAGGCGGAACAATGGAAGAAGCCGAAGGGCAGTTAAAACAAATTATAGACGATTATTTTCAAGAGATTGAAGGGGGAGACGACCAATGAAAGTCATATTTATAAAAGATGTAAAAGGCAGAGGGAAAGCAGGCGAAGTGAAGAACGTGGCAGACGGTTACGCCCGCAACTACTTGCTACCAAATAACCTTGCAGTTGAAGCGACAAAAGGCAATATCCAATCGTTAAAAGCGAAGCAACGAAGTGAGGAAAGAAAAGCGGAAGAAGAAAAACAGGAAGCTGAACAGTTAAAAGCATTGCTAGAAAAAACGACAGTTGAATTAAAAGCCAAGACAGGAGAAGGCGGCCGCTTATTTGGTTCGATTACAAGCAAGCAAATCGCTGATGAACTGAAAAAACAAAAAATTAATATTGATAAACGCAAAATTGACTTGGCGGAACCAATCCGTTCCCTCGGATACACAAATGTACCGGTTAAAGTCCATCCAGAAGTGACCGCTGTGATTAAAGTCCATGTTGCCGAAAAGTAGAATGAGGGTGAAGGCGTAAAATGAGTGACTTATTCGCAGATCGAATTCCACCACACAGCATAGAAGCCGAACAGGCCGTTTTAGGTGCTGTCTTTCTTGAACCGGAAGCCTTAATCAAAGCGGGAGAAATCCTCATCCCGGAAGATTTCTACAGACCGCAGCACCAACGGATTTTCAGGGCGATGATTGATCTCTCAGAACGTGGAGAGCCAGTGGATCTAGTGACAGTAACAACAGAACTTCAGAACAAGAAACTTCTTGAAGAAATCGGCGGCGTTTCTTATTTAAGCGATTTGGCCGGATCAGTGCCAACCGCTGCGAACATTGAATATTACAGCCATATGATTGAAGAGAAATCGCTGCTCAGAAGATTAATCCGGACTGCAACCGATATTGCGGCTGACGGCTATGCAAGTGAAGAAGAAGTTGAAAAGATTTTAGATGAAGCCGAAAAAAGCATTCTTGAAGTAGCAAACAGGAAAAATACAGGCGCATTTTTATCCATTAAAGACATCCTTGTAAAGGCGTATGACAACATCGAAATGCTTCACAACCGAAAAGATGACATTACAGGGATCCCGACAGGCTTCATTGAACTCGATCGCATGACAGCAGGCTTTCAAAGAAATGACTTTATCATCGTGGCCGCAAGGCCTTCTGTCGGTAAGACAGCATTTGCCTTAAACATTTCCCAAAATGTCGCGACAAAAACGGATGAAAATGTTGCGATTTTCAGCCTCGAAATGGGCGCGGAGCAGCTTGTCATGCGGATGCTCTGCGCAGAAGGAAATATCGATTCCCAACGGTTAAGGACAGGTAAACTGACCCCGGACGATTGGGAAAAGCTAACAATGGCGATGGGAAGCTTATCAAATGCCGGCATTTATATTGATGACACTCCCGGCATTCGGGTGAGCGACATTCGGGCAAAATGCCGCCGCCTCAAACAGGAAAAAGGCCTCGGGCTTGTGATGATTGATTACTTGCAGCTTATCCAGGGAAGCAGCGGTCGAGGCGGAGAAAACAGGCAGCAGGAAGTGTCTGAAATTTCTCGTTCTCTCAAAGCACTGGCGCGTGAACTTGAAGTTCCTGTCATTGCCCTTTCACAGCTATCCCGCGGCGTCGAATCACGCCAAGACAAACGCCCGATGATGTCAGATATTCGTGAAAGCGGCTGTTTATCATACGAAACGCTTATAACGAGAGCTGATACCGGCGAACAACTAGAAATAGGTTCCCTAGTAGGAGAAACAAATATCCCAGTATTAAGTATGAATGAAGAATTGAAATTGGAAGTTTCATATATAAGTAAAGTCTTTAGCAGTGGTTATAAACAGTTATTTGAATTAAAAACAGCGAGTGGAAGAGTTATAAAAGCCTCAGCTAATCACCCTTTTTATACTTTAGACGGTTGGAAAGCAGTGGAACATCTCCAAATTGGAGAGAAGATTGCTGTTGCTAAAGATAAAAAAGTTGATTGGAATGTGATTGTTTCAATAACTCCCTTAGGAGTTGAAGAGGTTTTTGATGCAACGGTACCAGGCAACCATAACTTTCTAGCAAATGATTTCATCGTTCATAACAGCATTGAGCAAGATGCGGATATTGTGGCATTCTTGTACCGTGACGATTACTACGATAAAGAATCGGAAAATCAGAACATGATTGAAATTATTATTTCGAAGCAGCGGAACGGCCCGACAGGAACCGTCGAGCTTGCATTTATAAAAGAATACAATAAATTCGTAAACTTGGATCGCCGGCATGATGAAAGTGACATACCTCCCGGAGCTTAATAATTTATTAAACAAGACGAGCTTCCCCGCTCGTTTTTGTTAACAAGTTTTTATAATAAATGACGAACAAAATCTTAACTATTGCTATTAATGTTCGTTATTCAATTGACTTTGTTTTTTTAAATTGGTACACTTATTTTGGTTTTGAATTGCATTGATGGAGGTATGTGCTATGTCATCTGTCGTAGTTGTCGGTACGCAGTGGGGAGACGAAGGAAAGGGAAAAATTACTGATTACTTGTCAGAAAATGCAGAGGTCGTTGCTCGTTATCAAGGTGGAAATAATGCGGGACACACGATTGTGTTTAATAACAAAAAGTATAAGTTGCACTTAATTCCATCAGGGATTTTTTATGAAGACAAAATCTGCGTCATCGGAAATGGCATGGTCATCGATCCGAAAGCGCTTGTAGAAGAATTGAGCTATTTGCATAACGAAAATGTAAACACAGACAATTTAAAAATCAGCAACCGTGCCCATGTGATTTTGCCTTATCATATCAAGCTTGACCTGCTTGAAGAGGAGCGAAAAGGCGTAAATAAAATTGGCACAACAGGCAAAGGAATTGGCCCTGCGTATATGGACAAAGCGGCAAGGATAGGCATTCGAATTGCCGATTTGCTTGATAAAGAGGTTTTCAAGGAAAAACTTTCAATCAATCTTAATGAAAAAAACCGCCAGTTTGAAAGGCTTTATGAAACAGAAGGTTTTAAACTTGATGATATACTTGATGAATATTACGAATACGGACAACAATTTGCAAAGTATGTTGTTGACACATCAGTCGTTTTAAACGATGCACTTGATGAAGGGCGCCGCGTTTTATTTGAAGGGGCGCAAGGTGTCATGCTTGATATTGATCAAGGGACATACCCATTTGTTACATCATCAAATCCGATTGCTGGTGGCGTAACGATTGGATCAGGTGTCGGTCCATCTAAAATTAATCATGTGATCGGTGTCGCAAAAGCATATACATCACGCGTTGGCGATGGGCCATTCCCTACAGAACTTACAAATGAAATTGGCAACCAGATTCGTGAAGTCGGAAACGAATACGGAACAACGACAGGGCGCCCGCGCCGTGTCGGCTGGTTTGACAGCGTTGTTGTCCGCCATGCCCGCCGTGTGAGCGGCATAACTGATTTGTCGCTTAATTCCATTGATGTATTAACAGGGATTGAGACGTTGAAAATTTGTGTGGCTTATGAACACAATGGTAAACGCATTGACGAATTTCCGGCAAGCTTAAAAATTCTCGGGGAATGCAAGCCGGTTTACGAAGAACTTCCAGGCTGGACGGAAGACATTACAGGCTGCAAAACATTAGGGGAGCTTCCTGCCAATGCGCGCCATTATATTGAGAGAGTGTCCCAACTAACGGAAATTCCTTTATCTGTTTTTTCTGTTGGTCCTGACCGTACGCAAACAAACATGATTCGTGGCGTATTCGCCTAAGGAAATAAAACGCTGTATGATTTTTTCTGCAGCGTTTTTCTTATGCGAAGTGATTGAATTATTAGAAATTTTTTGTAGGTTGCGATAGAATGATAAAGAGGCTTTAACCAAACATGGGGGTGTTGTGATGAGTAAGAAGAATAGACAAGTTTTGCTTGCAAAAAGGCCGAAAGGATTGCCTGACGATTCAACGTTTCAATTTGTGGAAACAGACATTCCGGAGCCGGGGGAAGGGGAAGTTCTCGTTCGCACGCTCTATTTATCCGTTGACCCGTACATGCGCGGCAGAATGAGCGATGCCAAGTCTTATGCTGAACCTTTTAAAGTTGGCGAACCATTGACCGGCGGAGTGGTTGGAGAAGTTGTGAAATCAAACGCAAAGAACCTTTCTGAAGGGGATATCGTCACCGCACGCCTTGATTGGGCTGACTATTCCGTAGCCAAAGAAGAATATTTAAGAAAAGTCGATCCGGACGCGGCGCCGATTACGACAGCGCTTTATGTCACGGGTATGCCGGGATTGACGGCATATTTCGGGCTTTTGGATATTGGGAAACCGAAGGAAGGCGAAACCGTCGTCGTCTCGGGAGCAGCAGGCGCAGTAGGCAGTGTCGTTGGACAGATTGCCAAATTGAAAGGCTGCCGTGTCGTTGGGATCGCCGGTTCAGAAGACAAAATCAATTATTTAAAAGATGAACTTGGCTTTGATGCCGTCATCAACTATAAAACGACGGAAAATATCCGTGAAGAGCTGAAAGCGGCTTGTCCGGATGGCATTGATGTCTATTTTGATAACGTCGGCGGTGAAATAACTGACGCGGTTATCTCGCTTTTGAATTTCCACGCGCGCGTGGCAATATGCGGACAAATCGCCCATTACAATGACACTGAAATTGAAATGGGGCCGCGCTTCCTTCCGTACGTATTAAAGCATAGCATTTTAATTAAAGGCTTTATCGTAAGTGATTACGCGGATAGAGAGGAAGAAGGCATGAACGCTTTGGCCCAGTGGTTAAAAGAAGGAAAAATCAAATATAAAGAGAACATTATTGAAGGACTTGAAAATGCCCCTGATGCATTTCTCGGTTTGTTTCGCGGCGACAATCTCGGAAAACAGCTCGTAAAAGTTAGCAACTAAAATAATAGAATTCAATATGTCTTCATCAACCCGCTTCTGTAGGCGGGTTTTTGGTATTTTTTTGAAAAACTGAACAACGGATACGCTTTATGGTAAAATAGACGAGATATAGATAACAAATAAAAACGATCTTTTTACGATAGATATTCAGCTTTGAGCGTCTACAGAAAAGGGGTTAGAAACAATGGAAAAGAAGATTCTTGTTGTTGAGGATGAAAAGCCAATTGCTGATATACTCCAATTCAATCTTGAAAAAGAAGGCTACCAAGTCTCCGTTGCCCATGACGGAGAAGAGGCGTTAGAAAAAGTAGAGAAAGATCCACCGGATCTCTTGCTTCTCGATCTGATGCTGCCGAAAAAAGATGGCATGGAAGTGTGCCGTGAAGTCCGGAAAACACACTATATGCCGATTATTATGCTGACAGCAAAGGACTCAGAAATTGACAAAGTGCTAGGCCTTGAACTTGGTGCAGATGACTATGTGACGAAACCGTTCAGCACAAGAGAATTAATTGCAAGGGTAAAAGCAAATATTCGCAGGCATAACCGCGATGACAACCAATCCGAGACAGAAACAAAAGACTTGGCAATTGGTTCCATTGTCATTCATCCGAACGCCTATCAAGTCACAAAAAATGGGGAAGAGCTTGAATTGACCCATCGTGAATTTGAATTATTATATTATCTGGCGAGACATATTGGACAAGTGATGACACGCGAACATTTGCTGCAAACTGTATGGGGCTACGATTATTTTGGTGATGTTCGCACCGTCGATGTCACCGTTAGGCGTTTAAGAGAAAAAGTTGAGGACAATCCAAGCCATCCAGCATGGATTATTACAAGGCGTGGAGTTGGCTATTATTTGCGCAATCCCGATCAGGAGTAGAATGAAGCATGGCCAAAATGCCTTTTTTCAAATCAATCCATTTAAAATTTGCACTGATGTACGTACTGCTTATCGTTGTCGCCATTCAAATCATTAGCGTTTACTTCATTCAGCAAATTGAAGACCGCTTTAAAACAAGCTTCAAAAATTCAATTAATGACCGCATTGAGCTTCTCGTATACAATATCGCAGATGAACTAAATAAAGAGTCTGAGAATGATCCTTTTGAAACACGTGCGAACATAGAGGCGCTAGTATCCAACTTTCCGTCCGTCAATATTTCTGTTCGTGAAATCCAAGTGATTGACAGAGATGGAGAAGTCATCGTAACGAAAGGAAACGTCGGTTCGGGCGGTGAACGTACGAATGATGCACGTGTAAAGCAAGCATTGCTTGGTTCGCGTGATGATGATATTTTAAGAGATCCTTCTAATGGCGACCGTATTTACGTTTTAGCGATGCCAATCATCTTAGATGACAAAGAAACAGTAGAAGGTGCAATCTACGTCGAAGCTTCAATGGAAGAGGTTTATCAACAGTTAAACGAAATTAACACAACGCTCGTTACAGCAACGGTTATCGCTCTTATCATTACCGCCTTTTTGGGAATTATCCTAGCTAAAACAATCACGAGGCCAATGTTGGATATGCGGAGCCATGCGCTCATAATGGCACGCGGCGATTTCACTAGAAAAGTTAAAGTTTACGGTGACGACGAAATTGGCCAGCTCGCTTCTGCATTTAATGATCTTACAAGAAAGCTCCAAGAAGCGAACGCGATTACAGAAGGCGAACGAAAAAAATTGAGTTCCATTTTATCGTTTATGACAGACGGCGTTGTCGCGACAGACAGCGAAGGTATGATTATCCTTATGAACGACCGTGCAGAACAATTGCTTAACATTTCCAGACAAAACGTGCTTGGCACATCCATCTTAAAATTGTTGCGGCTTTCTGATCAAATGACGTGGGACGAGCTATATAACAGCCCAGAGTCGCTTTTGCTTGACTTTAGCGATGAGGAAGAAACGTATATTCTTCGCTCAAGCCATTCCTTTATCCAAAAAGAAGACGGCTCAATTAACGGTTTAATTGCTGTCCTGCATGACATTACAGAACAGGAGCAAATTGAACAGGAGCGGCGGGAATTCGTCGTCAACGTGTCGCATGAACTTAGAACGCCGCTGACAACATTAAAGAGCTACATTGAAGCATTGCAGGAAGGCGCATGGGAAGATAAAGAGATTGCGCCTAGGTTCCTGAAAGTCGTCGGCGATGAAACCGACCGTATGATACGGCTTGTCAATGACTTGCTGCAACTTTCTAAAATGGATAAGAAAGAATACAACTTCAACCTAGAAGAATTTGACTTCATTGATTATTTTCACAGCGTTATCGATCGTTTCGAAATGTCAAAACCGGAAGGCATCCGTTTCGTAAGGCACCTGCAAAATGCTTCGGCTTACGTAAACATTGACAAAGATAAAATAACACAAGTCATTGATAATATTATTTCAAATGCGATGAAATATTCACCGGAAGGCGGTACGATTACATGTCGCTGCTGGATACAAAGCAAGAAGCTTCGCGTCAGCATATCTGATGAAGGTGTCGGCATTCCAAAAGCGAACATCTCGAGAATTTTCGAGCGCTTTTACCGGGTAGACCGCGCCCGTACACGCCAGCTCGGGGGAACAGGGCTTGGGCTTGCGATTGCAAAAGACATGATCCATGCCCATGGCGGCGACATTTGGGCTGAAAGCGAATGGGGAAAAGGAACGACGATTTATTTCACCCTTCCTTTTAGAAATGCATCGGAGGCTGACTATAGATGACATTTGAAAAGTTTAAGACCATCACATTAAATGTTCTTGTGTTGCTAAGCCTCTTACTAACGTATAAAATGTGGACATTTCAGCCGAATTATGAGCAGCTTGGCAACTTGGAAACGATAGAAAAAGTAACGCTGGGCTCCGAAAGGCCGTTAAGCGAAGTCGTTTTGCCAATCCATGTTCTTTATCACAACGATGGAAAACATATGGGCGCCTACAATGAAAATGATTATCATTCAGTTTATGAACTTTTTCTCGATGGGGAATACCGCGGACTTGACGTCCATTCTCTTAATCTCAAACGATTAAACAACATCATTGAAAGAGAGAAAAGTATAGAATTTGTATTTCCAGATGGCTTTCCGATGGAAATTTTCAACCAATTGCTAGATTTCGAAGATCCGGACAAGAGTCTCACCGATGTGGAACGAGTCGTCATTTTTGAACAATTGGAAAACAATCGCATTCAAACGTATGCTTGGTTCATTTCTTTTGATGGGAAAAACTATTTAGAGGCACAAGTAACAAACCAAACGTTTGGAGCTTACGAAGACCTTTATAATCAACAAAAAAATACATTTTTAGAAGTAGAGCCAATGGACGTAAATCCCAATCGGCCGAAATTCTATTTTCCAGTAAAAGCAATTGAGACAAATAAGTTTCAAGCATACCCGTCGCCAATATCAGAACCTGATCTTACAAAAGCGCTGTTTCAAGATTCAAATGTCGTTCGGGCAAGCAACTTTGAAGAGGGAGTTCGTTCTTATACGGATGGAAATCGTGAGCTGAAGCTGTATGTCAATTCCAATTATTTGACGTATATTAATCCTTCAAGAAGGGGAGAGCGGTTCATGACACAAGATTCGCCTCTTTTACAGGCCTATCGCTTTGTGAACCAACACGGAGGATTCATGGATCCGCACATGCTGGCAAACATCAATAAGTACCCTGATCAAAAAACCGAGATTGATTTTCAGCTTCTATTCAACGGATACCCAGCTTTTGATGCGCGCGTTGCCGAGCTTGAAGTCGTATGGCAAGACGATGAAGTTTTTGAATATAAGCGCTCGATGGAAACCATTTCAGATTCTGTTGTTTATGAAGAACCAGATCCGATGAATCTCTTGTCAGCCAGTGAGCTGGAAACCTTTTTTAAAGAATCGGAGTTGTATAATGTCAATGACATTGAAAATGTAACGCTAGGCTATACAATCAATGAATATGATGGCTATGTTGTTTTCACGCCAAACTGGTACGTTCACTATCAAGGCAAATGGGAAGTGCTTTTAAAAGAAGACAGTCAGTAAAGGGGGAGGAAGTGCGTGGATTGGAGCAGAACGAAAACGATTTTTATCATAACATTTCTCGTGCTTGACCTCTTTCTCGGCTTTCAACTGTACCAAAAACAAACCGAAAATCAATTTGATTATATCTCTGAGTCTTTTCTTAAAATTGAAGACAAGCTGCAAAGCATGAACATACGGTATCGTGAACTGCCTGAGGTTCCGAAAAAGCTTGTTCACATTATTGGACAGACTCACACATTTACAAATGAAGAAATTTCAAAACTGAAAAAAGACGGGGTAACGATTGAAAGAACCGATGGAGACAAAAAGCTTCGTGTTACATATGACGAACCTCAGTCTTTGAACGTTGAAGGGGGCGATTTGGCAAACATATTGCCGCCTTACACCCTTTTCAGTGAGGATTATATTTATTCAGACTATTTAACTTCTGAAGGCAAAGAACTTGTTTTTGTCCAGACATATGATGACAGGTGGATTTATCAGAAAGAGGGCAATGCTAACGGACAAATCACTGTTCAACTTGATAAAGATGGGAAAATGATAAGCTTCGTGCAAACATATCTGGATACGAATGAACAAGGCGAAGAGCAGGAGATTTTAACGGCGATTAAAGCGATTGATCAGCTATTAATCAACAACAAATTAAAAAATGACGATAAAATTAGCTTTATTGAACTTGGCTACTACAGTCTCGTAGAAGGCGATGTCCAAGTGTTGGCGCCAACATGGCTCATTGAAGTAAATAAAGAGAGGCATTATTATGTAAATGCCGTAAACGGGCTGATTGATGATCCAAATCGAGATCCACTGCCTAAAGATGCTGGGGAGGACACTACATGAGTTTACAATTCAGCGTATTGGCGAGCGGGAGCTCTGGGAATGCCATATACGTCGCAACAGAAAAACAAAAGCTTTTAATTGATGCTGGGTTAAGCGGGAGAAAACTCGAACATCTATTTAAAAAAATTGACTGCTGTCCAGAAGACTTGGACGGCATTCTTGTGACACACGAACATAGTGATCACATTAAAGGACTGGGCGTGTTTGCCAGGCGTTACAAACTGCCAATTTATGCGAATAAAAAAACGTGGACGGCAATGGAGGATGTCATTGGAGAGATCGCGCTCGAACAAAAATTTGAATTTCCTGTGGAAGCCGTTAAAACGTTCGGAGATTTAGATGTTGAATCATTCGGCGTCTCCCATGACGCTGCAGAACCGATGTTTTTTACTTTTCACCATAACGGAAAAAAGCTAACACTTGCGACAGATATGGGCTATGTCAGCGATCGAATAAAAGGCGTCATCAAAGACTCCGATATGTTTATCTTTGAATCAAACCATGATGTAAACATGCTTATGATGGGCAGATATCCGTGGAACGTCAAACGAAGAATATTGAGCGATCATGGCCATGTTTCGAACGAAGATGCGGCACATGCCCTAGCTGACGTGATTGGCTCAAAAACAACCCGAATCTATTTGGCGCATTTAAGCAGAGATAACAATATGAAAGACCTTGCACGATTATCTGTACAGCAAATACTCGAAGAAAGAGGTTTCACGATTGGTGCGGGGTTGGAGCTTTATGATACTGATCCAAGTATTCCGACAAAGCTTGCAGCCGTATAAAGCGAGACTTATCAGGGGATTAGCGTCCGTTATCCCCCACTTAGACCTCTTCGATTCCCCGAAGCCTTGAAGTGGGAGTCTTACGGACGGCTGCGGCATGATAAAGAAACGCGTTTACCTTTCAAGCAATGGGGGAAAAAAATAGAGTGATTGTGAAAAAGTATGAAAAATCTTCCATATTGTTAATGGAATGTGAATCCTTTTCTATAATGAAAGTATAAGTGCGTGTTCAAAAGGAGGACAACGAGAGGCAAGAAGGTCGAGGAAGCGTAGCTCTGAGCACCGCAACGTATGTTTGTAGGATACGTGAGGAGCGTAAGAGCAAGCTGACGAAGAGATTCGCAGCCTATCGTTCCCGGAGTTTTTGAACATCCTCTATAATAAAAAATTTCCCAAATTGGCATACTGATAGAGAAGTGAAAGGTAAGGTGACCGCTGTGGGCTATTATAACGATGAAAACAGACAAGAGAGAAGCCAAAAGAGAAGAGGCTCTTTCTTGCCAGGACTCATTGGCGCAATCATTGGGGCCTTTATCATGCTTATCGCTGCACCTCAGCTTGTAGATATGGGACTTTTCTCAAACGATGGAGAGCAAGACGTGGTGCAAGATAACGAAGACAACGCCAATGGAACAAAATCAAATGTAAGCGTCGACGTTCAGTCTGACATTACGAAAGCTGTCTCACACGTAAGTAATGCTGTTGTCGGCGTCATCAACCTCCAACAAACAAACTTCTGGGATAGCCAACGAAGAGAAGTAGGCGCTGGTTCAGGTGTTATTTACAAAAAAGCAGGCGGCAGTGCCTTTATTGTAACGAATAACCACGTCGTGGAAGGGGCTAGTGACATTGAAGTGACCCTAAGCAATGAAGAACGCATCTCTGCTAAGCTAGTTGGTACCGATCCACTTATGGATTTAGCCGTTCTAGAAATTGACAGCTCCAAAGTGACGGAAATTGCCGAATTTGGAAGCTCAGCCAATTTAAAACTAGGCGAACCAGCCATCGCCATCGGAAACCCGCTAGGCTTCCTTCAAGGTACGGTAACAGCAGGAATTATTAGTAACGTTGAACGCACCATCCCCGTTGACCTTGATGGCGACAAACAGCCAGACTGGAACGCAGAAGTCATTCAAACTGATGCATCCATCAACCCGGGAAACAGCGGAGGCGCATTGATCAATATTGCAGGCCAAGTCATCGGCATCAACTCAAGCAAGATTGCACAGGAAGCCGTTGAAGGAATTGGTTTCGCCATCCCAATTGATATCGCAAAGCCAATCATTGACGACCTTGAAAAGTATGGTGAAGTGAAACGGCCATACCTTGGTGCCCAGCTTCAGGACTTAACTGAAATTCCGAATTACCATGTCAAAGAAACACTGAAGCTTCCTTCAGATATTGAAGAAGGTGTCGTTGTTATGGGTGTTATGCCAAACTCTCCGGCAAAACGCGCAGGCATAAAAGAACTTGATGTCATTACCCAAATTGATGGAAACGACATTAAAAACGTCCTCGAACTGAGAAAGTTTTTATACAACAAGAAAAAAATCGGAGATAGTGTAAAAATCACATTTTATCGCGATGGTAAGAAAAGTGAAATGGACGTCAAACTGACGGAGCAACAAACATACTGATCTGGGGGTCAGATGCCTGATGCCAGATAGCAAATTGGAAAGGACAGGTCATAAAGCCTGTTCTTTTTCACTTTGAAAGGAGATATTTTTTTGATTTATTGCTGTGAAGAACATGTGGATGTAGCACTTGATACCATCGTATATGAGGAAGAAACATTTCCAATTCTGGAAAAAATAGAAAATACCCACAGCCTATCCACAACCTGTGAATATTGCAAAAACCCCGCGGTATATCTAGTAACGAACGAACGCTCCCATACATAATGTGGACAAGAAATGTGCATATGTGGATAACTATTGTTAGCAACTTGTATAAAAAGGTGGGATAACTTGTGAACATCACGATCATCGCCGTCGGAAAACTAAAAGAAAAATACTTGCAACAAGCCGTCGCCGAATATTCAAAACGCATCTCAAGCTACGCTAAGCTTACTATCATGGAAATTCCAGACGAAAAAGCGCCTGAACATTTAAGCAAGACCGAAGAGGAAAGTGTAAAACGCGCAGAAGGCGAACGCATCCTTGCAAAAGTTCCCGCTGATGCTTACGTCATCGCACTTGCCATCGAAGGAAAGAATCCATCGTCCGAGCAATTCGCTGCAAATCTTGAAAAGCTTGCAACGTACGGCAACAGCAAGCTTGTTTTCATAATTGGGGGATCGTTAGGATTAAGCGACAACGTTTTGAAGCGTGCGAATGAATTGCTTTCCTTTTCTAAGATGACGTTCCCTCATCAGTTGATGAGGGTGGTTTTGTTGGAGCAGGTGTATCGGGCGTTTCGGATTATGAGGGGGGAACCGTATCACAAATAGGTAATAGTTAGGTTTAAAATATAACCCTTTCAGGAAAAGAGGGGTTTTTCGTTCACTTTATGTAGGCTTGGATCAGTATGATCCAAGTCTCTATTTGGAATGTGAGCAATAAAGTATTAGATTTATTTGTAAATAAGGGCTATAAAAGTAAGGAGGCTGGGACATAACTAGCCAAAAGTAGTAAATAAAAAGGTTCCAAGCAAATCAAAAGTTTGCTTG